>NZ_CP027062.1:2952500-3182272 GCF_002966125.1 Pukyongia salina | reverse complement strand
CTACCAATCCAGGCATGATCGTCTTACCACTAAGGTCGATGATCTTGGCATCATTTGGGATAGGGATCATTTGTCCGATCGCCTTGATCTTATTCTCCTCAATGATAATCGTACCAGATGGAATCACTACATCGTTTTCCATCGTAATTATCCGTGCATTAGTAAGTGCGATCTTTCCTTTGGGCTTGTCTACAGCAGTTGTTAGCCCTATCTTGATACCTGTCTCAGGCATCTTCGCCGGCTCCTCCCCGGCACCGGGAAGAAAGACGAATTTCTCGTTAAGAAGATTACTAAAGTATTCATCGCCCAGTGTCCACATCACTTTTCTACTATCCCTTGACCAGTGAATATTGATACCAGCATCCCTGGCGATCTGCTGCACCGGAACCGAATTGGTCTTTGGGTCCAGCGGAAGGGATTTTCCGTGGTTTGGTAGCGCAGCTATATAAACCTTATGCAGATTTGAGAAGGCCACCCATTTATTGTCCGGACTGGGTACGATGCGATTGGCATATTTGGAAGAGACGTGCTCTTTTTCATCCTTGCCATCCAGATTCACGCTAATGAGCTCTTTTGTGAGAGCCCCAAAATAAGTTCCCCCGGTTTGTAAATAAATACGACTACCGTCTTTGTTGAACATTGGATACTCACCCTTGTTAATGATGAATTTTTCATTCGCTCCGGTCGAGGACATCGTATAGATTCCCGGTTTCTTTGTAAATGTTAAGCCTTGCTGATTGTTTCCATTCTCTTTTCTGAAAACTATCTGTCGTCCATCGGCAGAAAAAGAAGGAGTTCTGTAAATGGCTTTTTCTGAAGTAAGCTTAGTAGGAGTGCCGCCGCTAAGAGGTAATTTTAAAATGGCACCTTTCTCAAGATCGTTCCAGCTGACGTAAACAATACTGCTTCCATCTGGGGAGATGACTGGTTCAAACTCAAAATCGGTGCCTGTTGTTAATCTCTTCGGAGTACCGTTTGGTAGTTCTTTCGACCAAATATAGCCTAAAGCGTTGAATATTAAAAATCTTCCATCTGGAGAAGTTACCGCGTTTCGAATAACCTTTGCAGTAAAGCGATCGTTCTCGATCCGGCTATTAAAATGTACCGTCTCTGCAAGGTCTATTGCAACATCAGCCTCGAATGGTATCTGGTTAATTTCCAGCGTATTGATATTTAGTCTATTGATCTTTCCGCCACTCCAGAATACGATCTCGGTATTGTTTGGCATCCAGTTGAAATTAGGATACACTCCAAACAATGCCCAGGCTTCCTGTTGATCTTTATTTAATTTATCGTAAACCGGCCATTCTTCTTCAGTCTCCAGATCGTGGATATACAGCACGCTTTTTTCGCGAACGCGTTTTACAAAAGCAAGTTTTTTCCCATCCTTGGATACCGTAGGTCGTGCAGCACCTCCTGGTCCACCCGTTACCCGCGTAGTTTTACCCGTTTCAAATTCATAACGATCTATTACATAGATCTGGTCGTTTGGATCTTTGTTGTATTGAAAAAATCCTCCCGGATACATATCTTCAGAATAATAAAGATATTTACCATCACTTGATGTAAAAGGTTCATTAACATCCTGTTGATCATTCTTGCGCTCGGTTAACTGCAATCCGTCACCTCCCGAAATATGATATTGCCACATTTCTCCGGCCCCGGCACTTCGCTGGGATGTAAAATGCTTCCGCGCTATAAGATAGTTACCGTCTGCCGTCCACACGGGGTTGTTAAGTAATCTGAAATTTTCTTTCGAAACTTGTTTAGCATCGCTACCATCCACGTTCATTACCCAGATATTATCACCACCTCCGGCGTCGCTGGTAAATGCGATCTTTTTACCATCCGGACTAAACCTTGGCTGGATCTCGAATGCAATACCTGTTTTAATGGCTTTGGCCTTTCCACCTGTGATCGGCATGGTGTAAATGTCGCCCAGCAGATCGAAAGCGATCGTCTGCCCGTCCGGACTAACATCCAAATTCATCCATGTGCCCTCATTAGTGGTGAAGCTATGCGTTTTATAATTGAAATCGTCACCCGGACTTTCCACTTTCCAACTGGTGTCCTCTTCTTTTTTGTCTTTCTTCTTTTTCTTTTGAGCGAAATTGGGGGTAAGTAAAAATAAGGCGATAAGTAGCGTGAAATAGCGTATTTGCATGATTGTAAATTTAGATTTCTAAGGTACGTATTTAGTTTAAACCCATTACATTGAAGTGGTTTATCGAGTTGTAGTTTCTTATTTCAAGTATGGTCTATTGCCTGGATTTTATATTCGCCTTGCAAAGCCGGATGATCTCTTTGATTCGCTTTTCCCGTGTTTCCGGTCGTTTTGCCTGAAATAACCAGGAGAGATAACTTTTTTTATATCCCGGAGCGAACCCATTATAATTTTCGAAAGCTTTGGGATCTGCCTCGAATGCCAATTTTAATTCCTCCGGAATAACAAGGTTTTCCACGTCATCCATGGCAGACCAGGTTCCTTTCTCTTTTGCTAGTTGGATAATTTTCCATCCACTTTCATGAATAAGTCCGTCTGCCTCTAATTCGTCTATGTATTGCTTATTTAACTTACTCCAGGTACTACGCGGGTTTCGAGGGCAAAAGTACTGTCGCCTTTTGCCTTCTCCTATACTTTTTACGGTGCTATCGATCCATCCATAGCAAAGAGCGACCTTTACCGCTTCTTCCCATCGCATGGTGGGGATTCCTACTTCCAGTTTGTAAAAGATAAGGTAAACCCCCTGTGTAAATTGCGTGTGATTAACATGCAGCCATTCACGCCATTCAATATCTCTGGGAAAATACAATTCGGGTTTTTCGTCCACTATTCTTTTATTTCTTCTGAAGTAATATAAAAATCCGGTTTTACGCTAAAAGTCGTAATTGGCGTATCGAAAGATTTGGTCGACCATTCGGCCTTTGGAAATATCCATTCCTCCTTCCCATTCACCAACACCATTACCGGCATATCGAATTTTTCTATAATTTCAGTATATCGAAACCTCACTTCCTTTCCTTCAAGCTTATACTCTAATTTAGGGATCATCACCGTCCTTAAGTACTGTTGCCAGAATTCTGTGAGATCGATCCCGGATTTCTCACTGATATAATCTTCTACTTGTTTGCTGCTTACTGTCTTATGGCGGAATTGGGAGTTCAGGCCTCGCAGAATATTTCGCCACTTTGTGTCATCCTCTAGTAATTGCCGAAGGGTATGAAGTATATTGGCCCCCTTGTAATACATATCCAGCTTACTACCGTTTTGCCGAACATTATAAGGCCCTATGATAGGAATATCGTTTGTTATATGCTGGCGAGTACCCACTACGTATTCAGAGGCTGCCTCTTTTCCGAAGTGATAATCAAGATATAAATTCTCCGAATAGGCTGTAAAACCTTCATGGATCCACATATCGGCAACATCGGTATTCGTGATGTTGTTAGCAAACCATTCATGTCCCCCTTCATGTATAATGATGAAATCGAAACGTAATCCCCAACCAGTGCCACTTAGATCGGAGCCGTAGTAACCATTTTCATAGCGATTGCCATAGGTAACACTGCTCTGATGTTCCATCCCAAGATAGGGGACCTCCACAAGTTTAAAGCTGTCTTCGTAGAAGGGATACGGGCCGAACCAGTATTCGAAAGCCCTGATCATCATAGGAGCCTGCTGAAACTGGTCTTTGGCCTTGTTCAGATTTTCCCGCAGCACCCAGTAATCCAGATCCAATTCTCCGTTGATCCCTTCGAACTTTTCAGAAAAATTCACATAATCACCAATATTGATATTGACTCCATAATTGTTAATAGGATTGATCACGCGCCAATGCCAGGTTTTAGTATCACCATTATCTCGAGTGGTTATTAGCCTACCATTTCCAACTGCCACGAGATCTGCAGGAACGGTAATGGAAAGATCCACTCCATTATCGGGCTCATCGTAGGGATGGTCTTTGTTAGGCCACCAAATGCTTGAGCCTATTCCCTGATTGGAAGTGGCGATAAAATGCTTCCCGTTAGAGTCTCTATTCCAGGTAAACCCACCATCCCATGGTGGCCTTCGAGCTATCACGGGCTTGCCCGAAAAAGTTACCTTAAGAGTGTATGTTTCTCCTTTTTTTTGTTTCTTCTTTAGCTGGATATAGTGAAACATCCCATCCTTTCGTATTTCCAGGGATTCGCCATCCTGAGTTGCACTTAACAACTTCATGGGAGCCTGAAGATCAAGTTGTAATTCGTCACCCGAGTCCAGTACTGTATATGTAACAGTATTGGTACCTGTAATTTCTCGGCGTTCCGGAAAAACATTAACATCCAGATCATAATGTTTCAGATCCCACCAGGCACGCTGTGGGGTAATGCTGCCAAAAATACTATCGGTGCGGGTGAAATTCTGAGAAATCCCCAGACTGCTAAACAAAAAGAGTAGTATACAAAGTTTTATTTTCATCATTATTTTAAGACTTAATTACGGAAAATACCGGAAGGAAAAACAACCACACTTTCATGACCATCTTTTCCTACCGAGGCGATTCCGAAGAAATAATTATCAATCACTATGCCTTCCAGGGTAAATTCTGAAACATCCCCAACATATCTACTGTGATCCCAGGTAGGGGATGTAGTGTCCCGCCAGTAGATCTTATACCCAACGGCTCCTTCGGCTTTCTCCCATTTAAATTTGGCCGAGGGCTCCACTATCCCTCCAATTGAAACATTGGTAGGAGGGGGAGGGGCAGAGGCCAGGCTAGCCATAGCGATCGCATTTACGGCGGTTAATTTTTTCGCATAATCGAAGTTAACGAACTTTAATAAGTCTCCATATTCAATTCCATTCTCCATGCGAATATCCTGGTGTTGTTGAGTATAATTCTCGTGAGCTTCCATAATTCTTATTCCGGCAAAACCGGCATCGTTAAACGGGCGATGATGGCCACCACGCCCAAAGCGATCCAGCCGATAAATGAGCATAGGGTTCATTTCGGGCATATATGTCTTTGTTGTTTTGTACACATACCGCGCCAGTTGTCTGGAGATCCCATCAACCTCACCACCATAGAATCTACGGCGGTTTCGTTCTCTTTCGGTTTCGGTGGGTGGTACAGGTTCGGAAAATATCCTAAAATCCCTGTTACTCACAACTCCATCCACGCCTGTGATATTTCCTATCATGTCGTTGTTCAGGACGCCTATGATATCCCAGTTATTCTCCTTCGCATAGTTTGCAAATCCTTTTCCACCAAACAAGCCTTGTTCTTCACCGCTTAGCCCCAGATAAACTATGCTACTTTCAAATTTATATTTGGATAGTACCCGGGCCGCTTCAATAGCGCCAGCCATTCCACTGGCATTATCGTTTGCACCCGGTGAATCTGAAGTGAAATCTGTAGGATCACTCACTCGAGAGTCTATATCTCCACTCATGATGATATAACGGTTGGGGTACTTGGTTCCTTTCTGGACGGCAACTACATTTACCACCCATACATCTTTTATTATACGGTTATTCACTCCTTTTTTCACAAGATCTTTCTGGTAAAAAACATCAAGGCAATTTCCGCATGAGACTGAGATCTTATCGAATTCATTCTTGATCCATCGTCTGGCGGCACCTATACCTCGAACATTGGATACCGTATCACTTAAGGTATGTCTTGTGCCAAAACCGGCAAGGGTAGTTATATCACTTTTAAGTCTTTCGGAAGAAACATCATCTATTATCTCGTAGAGTTGAGGGTTTGTCTGAGCGATATTCAGAAAAGAAAAGAAAAAAAACAGGAGGGAAACGGTAATTCTCATCAATATCTTAGTTTGCACTAAAATAGGGAAAAGTTGCTATTTCATTCCAGAAAAAAATGCTAAATCAGTAAGGTTTGGCCGTATAGGGTTTCCTGGATTCGGGCCCACGAGGATTAGCTGTGGTGTTTTTAAAATTATGCGGAACAGATTCGTAGGGATACTCCCATTGGTCGCGTGTTACAACAAAATGCAAATGTGGATAACCGGCCAGACCCGTTGCTCCGCTAAAACCAATACTGTCCCCCTGTTGAACATATTCTCCCACTTCCGGAATTGCCCCGTATTGCGTAAGATGCATATACTGCGCATAGGTATGGTCTGAATGTCTCACTACCACAAGGTTGTTTGGAAATTCTCCATCAATTCCATTCTCTACAACATGCACTACGGTACCATCTCTACTCGCTGTGATCAATGATCCTATGTCCATGCCGAAATCGACTGCAAATTGGTCTGGCCTGCCTTTGCTGTGAAAACTTCCACTACAATGACTTAAATGGACCTGATAAGTTTCTCCAACCGGGTAGGGAAGTACGTAACTGGACGAACGCCAGGGAGGGTAGACCGTTCCGGGGCATCCAATATTTGAGGGTGGATTTACCGGAAGTTGGTTGTTGTAGATCTCAGGATCATCATCCTTTCCCGAGCAGTTTTCCAGAAGCCCAACGATGAGAATGACTATTAGCAGATACCTCATAATTTTTTATTTACAAGGTAAGCCCTGATGTTAAGAGCTGTATTGATGCGAGACTCGTATTTTACTAAGAATAATAATTCTTAATAATAATTTCACGTCTTATTCTGCAGGAAGGGCTACCAGGGCTAATTTGGTGCCATCAGGGCTCAAGGCCAGGCGGGTAATATTATCGAGCTTGTAGAGAGATAGATCTGCAACCTCCTTCCATACGCCATCTCCAAAAAGATCGTAGGTATATAATTTAGATCCACTCCCAATGAGCAATATCGACTCACTTAGCCACACATGATCTTGAACGCCAATAGGTAACTGGGCCACAAAAAAACTTTCGAAGGATTTCATATCAAGTTGATACACATCGTGGTTCCCTTCTTCATTCACATATGTATAACTCATCGTATCACTTTTAGGAACCTTATGGAACGATCGTCCGGCGTTGTATGCTAAGGTGTCTACCTGCTTCGTTTTCAGGTTAGCCACTACCAGGTCTAGTGCATCGTCACCCAGCACCGAACCTACAAGTATGTTCTCGTTGTACATGGCAAAATATGCAACTTGCAGATCGGGGTGAGCCTCTGTGTATTCGCGAGAGGTTAAATGGTGCCGAAACAGTCGTTGCCTACCCGTGGTGTCCAGATGCACACTAAGTATGTGTTGAGAGCCAGATATTCTTTGAGGAGAGTATTGACTGGCAGCAGATCCTTCATGCAGCCAGAATTTCTTGTTAAAGCGAATATGATATTGGGCTATATCATTTTGTCCACCGTTGTTAGCCGCGAACAATACCAGGTTGTCGCTTTGGAAGGACGGCTGACTGTCATATCCTGTGTCATTTGATATATTCCTGAAATTAGAGAACGTAAAGTCTTCCCCTTCGTAATCGAGGTCCATCAGGTAGACCTCCGTATTGGGTTGTGCTGCAAGAATTCCGAAGAAAAAGAAGAAAAAGAGAAACAGGCGGTATTTCATAATTTATAGTTTGACCAAAGATATTAAATAGCAGATTCAATCGAATTAAAAAACCGCCACTCATTTCTAAGTGGCGGATTTTTCAACTAACTAACCAAATGCTATGAGCGCATCTGATATTTTAAAACGGATAAGTATTTTCTGCTGTAACCTTTTCGGCGATAAGATTTCTTAAGGCCACCACGTTAGGCATGTTTTGATATTTCGTAAATCGTTTTAACCCCATCAACATCATTCGTTGTTCATCTCCCTCAGCGAAAGATACGATTCCTTCCTTAGCTTTTTGAGAAATTTTATCAACAGCATTGTACAGATACAGTTGTGCCATTGCAATTTGCTCTTTTTGGGCATCTTCACCAAATCGCCTGGCATTTTTCTCGGCACGTAATACGGCGCTTTCAGCCATATAGATCTCGATAAGGATATCGGCCGATGCCATGAGTAGTTGTTGATGCTCCTCCAGTTTAGGGCCATATTTTTGTACAGCCGAACCAGCTACCATCAAGAATACTTTTTTAAGTTTGGCGATCATAGCTTTTTCTTCTGAAAGTAATTCGCTGTAATCCGGCGTTTCGAATGAAGGAATACCGGTTAGCTCGTCTGCCACGGCCATAGCAGGCCCGAGTAGGTCTACATGTCCTTTCATGGCTTTCTTTACCAGCATACCTACCGCCAGCATACGATTGATCTCGTTGGTTCCTTCGTAAATACGAGCAATACGTGCATCTCTCCATGCGGCTTCCATTGGGGTGTCTGCACTAAAGCCCATCCCTCCGAAAATCTGTATACCTTCATCACTGCAATTCTGGATATCCTCGGATACAGCTACTTTTAGCAAAGAACATTCTATGGCGTATTCTTCCACACCTTTCAGTTCTGCTTCCTGGTGTGAATTTCCTTCGGCCATGCGGATATTGATCCTGTCCTCAATATTTTTCGATGCCCTGTAACAGGCACTTTCACCGGCATAGGTAGAGGTGGCCATTTCGGCGATCTTGGCTTTGATAGCACCAAATTTTGCAATAGGAGTCTTAAACTGAACACGCTCATTGGCATATTTTACCGCCGTGTCTATAACCCGTCTTTGGGCATCCAGGCAGGCTCCGGCCAGTTTTATTCGCCCAATATTAAGGGCGTTCATCGCAATTTTAAATCCGTTTCCTCTTTCCGATAGCATATTCTCCACGGGGACCTTGGTCTCGTTAAAGAATACTTGTCGGGTAGAAGAGGAGTGTATTCCTAATTTATGTTCTTCCTCACCCAGGGAGATACCATTTTCCGGATCATTTTCAACGATAAATCCCGTGATATACTTATCATCTTCAATTCGTGCGAAAACTATAAACAGGTCACAAAAGCCCGCATTGGAGATCCACATTTTTTGGCCACTGATCTTGTAGTGTGTGCCGTCTTCAGATAGTACAGCCTTTGTTTTTCCACTGTTGGCGTCACTCCCGGCACCGGGTTCGGTTAGACAATATGCTCCAAACCATTCGCCGGATGCGAGTTTAGGGACATATTTTTGCTTTTGTTCCTCGGTACCGTAAAGAGTGATCGGCATGGTTCCAATCCCTGTGTGGGCTCCAAATGCAGTGGCAATAGAACCTGTGGCTCCCGAGATATAATCGCATACCAGCATAGTTGTAACAAAGCCCATACCCAGGCCTCCGTAGGCTTCGGGAACCGCAATTCCCAGAAGGCCCAGCTCTCCGGCTTTACGCATGATCTCTTCGGTAAGCGCATAGTCCTTCTTTTCGAATCGATCTTTCTGCGGCCAGATCTCCCTGTCAACAAATTCGATCACCGATTCCTTCATCATTTTCTGTTCCTCCGAAAAATCTTCAGGAGTAAATATGTCTTCACAACGGGTCTCTTTTACCAGAAACTGTCCACCTCTCAGGAGGTCATTGTTAAGTTCGGTTGTTGTACTCATTTCTTATCTTTTTACGTCAATTAATTTAAAAACTCATAGATACCTGCGGCACCTTGTCCGGTTCCTACACACATGGTCACCATGCCGTATTTTCCTTTCATATCGCGCTTGCGCATTTCATCGAATAGTTGTACCGACAATTTAGCCCCGGTACAACCCAACGGATGACCAAGTGCGATCGCACCACCATTTACATTTACGATGTCCGGATTTAAACCTAATTCTCTAATAACTGCCAGGGACTGAGAAGCAAAAGCTTCGTTTAACTCAATTAGTTCGATATCTTCTTGTTTCATCCCTGCCTGTTTTAAGGCTTTTGGAATAGCTTTTACCGGACCAATACCCATAATTCGTGGTTCTACTCCGGCAGCTGCAAAATTTACCATTCTTGCAATGGGTTCAAGATTTAATTCCTTCACCATTTCTTCACTCATTACAAGTACAAAGGCGGCCCCATCACTCATCTGTGACGAATTCCCCGCCGTTACACTCCCGTTGGCTGCAAAGACCGGGCGTAATTTCGACAGTACCTCCATAGAAGTATCGGCCCTTGGCCCTTCATCTTTTGCTACGGTATATGTTTTGGTTTCTTTTTTTCCTTCTGAATTCACAAAAGTATGCTCAACTTCTATTGGAACGATCTGCTCTTTAAAGCGATCCTCGGCCTGCGCTTTTAGCGCTTTCTGATGCGAATTATAGGCAAATTCGTCCTGGTCCTCACGGGAAACATTAAACTGGTTGGCAACTGCTTCGGCCGTTAGGCCCATTCCCCAATAGTAGTCTTCATTACCAGCCTTAGCCACCTCGTAGTCTGGGGTAGGTTTGTAGCCTCCCATGGGGATATAACTCATACTTTCGGAGCCACCGGCAATGATACAATTGGCCATTCCGCTTTGGATCTTAGCTGTCGCCATAGCGATGGTCTCAATTCCTGAGGCACAATATCTGTTAACCGTTACTCCGGGTACGTCTTCAATTTTAAGACCCATCAGGGAGATCAGCCTTGCCATGTTCAACCCTTGCTCGGCCTCCGGCATGGCATTGCCTACCATCACATCGTCTATTCGGGTTTTCTCCAGTTGAGGTACTTCACTAATAAGATGTTCAATGGTTTCGGCGGCCAGTTCATCAGGGCGCTTGAAACGGAACAATCCGCGCGGTGCCTTCCCCACTGCCGTTCTGTATGCTTTAACTATATATGCTGTTTTCATTTTATTATTTTCTTGATACGTTGATCTTTGTTTTGTTTCTATTTGGGCAGTCAACTAATTAATTTCTAAGGGGTTTCCCTTTTTTGATCATATGCTCCAGTCGTTCCAGGGTTTTACGTTCGGTAGTAAGACTCATAAACGCTTCTCTTTCCAGATCCAATAGATACTGTTCACTTACATAGCTTGGTTCACTCAGGTCGCCGCCAGCCATAACATAGGCCAGTTTATTCGCTATCTTTTTATCGTGTTCACTAATATAATGTCCCGCTTCCATAGAATCTGTACCTACAAGGAACATCCCCAGGGCCTGCTTGCCAAGCACTCGTACATCGGTTCTTTGGATAGGTTTGGTATAGCCCTGGTCTGCCATCATACGCGCTACAGCTTTAGCCGTTGCGATCTGCCTGTCTTTGTTCACCACCACTATATCTTTACCGTGTTGCAGAATTCCGGTATCGTAGGCCTCGTAAGCAGATGTCGCGACTTTTGCCATCCCTATGGTTAGGAAATACTCCTGTAGCCTATTCAGCTCTACGTCGTTTTTCTCGAAAGTATCACTTGCCCTAAGCGCCATTTCTTTACTTCCTCCACCTCCGGGGATCACTCCTACGCCAAATTCTACCAGCCCGATATAAGTTTCGGCAGCAGCAACCACGCGATCTGCGTGTAATGTCATTTCGCAACCACCTCCCAGGGTCATCCCATGTGGGGCAACCACAACGGGAATTGAAGAATAACGCAATCTCATACAGGTGTCCTGAAAGTATTTTACAGCCATGTTCAATTCGTCATATTCCTGTTCCACAGCCATCATGAAGATCATACCAATATTGGCTCCTACAGAGAAATTGGCTCCCTGGTTTCCAACAACAAGTCCGTCGTATTCCTTTTCAGCCAGATCAATGGCCTTATTAACTCCTGCCAGCACATCTCCACCAATAGAATTCATTTTGCTTTGAAATTCTACATTCAGGATCCCGTCACCCAGGTCTTCAATCACTACCCCGCTATTTTTAAAGACCTCGTTGCTTTTACGGATATTATCTAAAATTATAAAGGCATCCTGTCCCGGGACTTTTTCATGAGTTTTCTTCGGAATATCATAAAAATAGGTAGCACCATCTTTTACTGTGTAGAAAGATTCCACTCCGGCATCTTTCATATCGGTTACCCAGGCCGCCGGTTCTTTACCAAGGTCGTTTATTAGTTTTATTCCTTCCGAAAGTCCTATGGCATCCCATATCTCGAAGGGGCCATGTTCCCACCCAAAACCAGCTTTCATGGCATCGTCGATCTTATAAAGTTCGTCGGTTATTTCGGGAATACGCTTAGAAACGTAGGCGAACATCGATCCAAAATTCTTTCGATAAAATTCTCCGGCTTTATCCTTTCCATTTACCAGCACCTTAAAACGGTCTATCACCTTATCCACAGATTTGGTCATTTCAAGGGTGGCAAAAGAGGCGCGTTTCTTTTTACGATATTCCATGCTATCGAGATCCAGCGATACGATTTCACTGGAGCCGTCCTCGTTCTTTATCTTTTTATAGAAGCCCTGACCGGTTTTACTACCCAGCCATTTGTTCTCCATCATAGTATCGATAAAGGCAGGAAGCTTAAATAATTCGTGTTCCTCATCTTCCGGACAGTTCTCATAAATACCGTTAGCAACGTGTACAAGGGTATCAAGTCCTACTACATCAACGGTGCGGAAAGTGGCACTTTTTGGCCTACCTATAACTGGTCCGGTTAGTTTATCGACCTCTTCAATGGTGAGTCCCATTTCTGTAACCAGGTGAAACAAGCTTTGAATACCATATATCCCAATGCGATTCCCAATGAATGCAGGGGTGTCTTTCGCCACCACCGAGGTTTTCCCAAGGAACTTTTCTCCATAGCCATTCAGAAAATCTAATACCTCTTGTTTGGTATCCGGCCCCGGGATGATCTCAAAGAGTTTAAGATATCGAGGGGGGTTAAAAAAGTGAGTTCCGCAGAAATGCTGTCTGAAATCCTCACTTCTTCCTTCATTCATGAATTTAATAGGGATACCCGAGGTATTTGAGGTAATAAGTGTACCGGGTGTTCTGTGTTTTTCAAGGTTTTCGAATACCTGTTGTTTAATATCCAGGCGTTCTACCACCACTTCGATGATCCAGTCCACATCTTTCACTTTTGCTATATCATCTTCAAGGTTACCAGTAGTGATGCGTTTTGCAAAATCCTTGTGATAAAGTGGGGCAGGCCTGCTTTTTATCGCCGCAGTGAGTGCATTATTAACCAATCTGTTACGAACAACCTTGTCTTCCAGACTCAGGCCTTTTGCTTTTTCGGCATCGTTAAGTTCCCGGGGAACAATATCCAGCAACAATACCTGCACGCCTATATTGGCAAAATGACAGGCAATACCGCTACCCATGATCCCGGATCCTATTACCGCAACTTTTTCTATTCTTCTTTTTGACATTGGAATTTAAATTTTTTCTGTACTGTATATTTTTTTCGAGCTGACCAGATCAAGAATGGTGTTGGCCACACGTTTAAAAGTTTGAAGATCTTCTTCAGAAATAGCTGCTTTAACCGCTTCATCGAATTGAAGCACAACCCCTTTAGAATATTCGCGCATCTCCCTGCCAAAATCGGTAAGGTGAATAAGTACGCTGCGACCATCCAAAGGATTTGGTCTGCGTTCAATAAGGCCTTTTTCCTCCATATTCTTAAGGGTACGGGAAAGACTGGTAGCCTCCATCCCCATCTTGGGGCCAAGGGCTGTGGAAGGAGTCCCTTCTTCAGGATCAATACTAATTAAAGCGAAGCCCGTAGCCATGGTACTATCCTTTTTTCCTGCTTCCTCATTATACATTTTGGTCACAGCCATCCAAGTGGCTCGAAGCATGTAATCTATGGTCTTTTCTTTCAAGGGAGTTTGTTTACTATTTCTTTTCCAAAGATAGTAAATTTTATTATGCACGCATAATAAAATTATAGAATTATTTTTTCTGAAATGATTAGGGTTTAAAAGTCGATGGCTTCCTTTCTGGATTTTATATTTAGCTTGGTGTAGATGTTGCTAACATGACTTTTAACCGTGCTTAGACCTATATTGTACTCTTCGGAGATCTCTTTATTGGATCTCCCGGCCTGGATCAATTGAAAGATCTTTCGCTCCTGTATACTAAGTGTTTGTAATTGAGTTCGGTTTCGCTTTCGTCTTCGGAAAATATATTGCTGAATAACAATTCCCATCATAAAGAACACTATACCTATAATAATGTAGATGTAAAGATTCGATCTCTTTTCCTGCATGAACCTCGTTCTTATAGACTGGAAATAAGTGGATTCTTCATCTTCCCATTTTTTCAGATAATTCTCTATAAATACCTGGTTTTCGAGGTAGGTGGCTTCAAAATTACTTTGATGTAGGGCGTAAAGTGAAACTATAGGGTGGGAGCTTGTATCTGCCATGATCCTTAGTTTTTCATTGATGGTCCTCGATAAGAAATCTTTAGATACCGAAGGGGTTTCAAGATTATCCCCAGACGCCACTATTTCATTTATGGAACGCAGATCATCATTTGGACGGTAGCCTTCAACTTTAAATGTACTTACCGGAATGGCAGTGGATGTATTGCTAATAAAGATATCAGACCTATTATTTGCGATGAAGTATAGATGATTCTCATCTTTTCCACCAATGATCAAAGATGCAGCCGGCGCTCCTTTTTTAGATATATGTAGCCGGTATAGATTGTCTTTTTCAGGAAGGAAGCTTGTTGAAAAATGAAAATTACCTTCTTCGTCGAGCGGACTTTCGGCTATGATCATGCTATTAGACATGGTAAACATATCGTAAAAAGTAGGAATATGCGAAAGATATACCACCGGATTCCAAATGGAATCCAGTAGTATTTTTCCTCTTATTTCGGCCTTTGCAGGCGTATTTGTCTGAGCCCATACACTGGCAGAAACCAATAGCATACAGACCGTGATCGTGACAATTCTAGAATGACGTTCGAAATTATAACTAATCAATGACAAGTGGATTTAAGCTACGATTTTTCCTGTGTTTGCCCGCTGTGAACACTTACCTTTCCTTTTACATTCTTAGGGATGAGCCTAACTACCCAGTCACCTTTTATTGGATCTGAAATTTGCTTTTGCATTTGTCCGCAAACTGTTTCTTTCTTTTTGGCGTTGGAGTTCATTTGGCTTTCAACTGTATAATACCCTCGCTTCTTACCCTTTGGATCGTAGATCTCTACCGTGAGAAAGCCTGTAGAGATCGTACTATTGATAAAGAGATGTAAATGTTTAACGTCTGCAGCAACATTTAATTTTATTTCCTCCCTATCGGAACTGCCGTCAAGTTCGATATCCCTGCTTGTATTCACGGATGTACAATCTTGCGCAAACGATTGCTGCCCATATAGAACGATGGCACAAATGAACACTAATAACTGAATTGATTTTTTCATGATGAATTTGTTTTAATTGTTGAAACAAATCTAAATTCAAAAACTGATAATCCAGTCTCTAGGTAGTTTGAAAAAGGAACTAAAAAAGTATTAAAAACGGCTTAAACCCACCATTTGGGGCGATTTAGCCATTGCGATTTCAGAATTTAAAAAAGATCTAGGATTCCCGCTCGTAGATCCTATTGTAAAGATCTATGTACTTCTGCTTGATGGCCTTACGCTTCATTTTCATAGTAGGGGTAAGGTGACCAGCCTCTATACTCCACACATCCGGGGTTAACTCGAATTTCTTTACCCTTTCCCATTTTCCAAAGCGTTCGTTGTAGTGATCTACTTCTTTCTGAATTCTTTTAATAAGATCTTCATTCTTCACCAACAACTCCGGATCTTCGGGCAGGCCTTTATTTTTTCTTTCGTTCCAATCGTGGATAAATTCGAAATTTGGCTGGATGATCGCAGCCGGCATTTTTTCTCCTTCTCCTACCACCATTACCTGTTCGATAAACCGTGATTGTTTGAATGCATTTTCAATGATCTGTGGAGCCACGTATTTTCCGCCGCTGGTTTTAAACATTTCTTTCTTGCGATCTGTGATCTTTAAAAACCCATCGGCGTCCACCTCTCCGATATCTCCAGTGTAAAAATATCCATCTTTGAGTACTTCGGCAGTAAGGTTGGGGTCTTTGTAATAGCCTTGCATTACCTGAGGGCCCTTTATTAAGATCTCTCCATCCTGGGCGATCTTAACTTCGGTCTCTTTTATGGGTCGCCCAACCGTCCCAATCTTAAAACCTCCATTGCGCATGTCGTTCACACTAACCACGGGAGAGGTCTCTGTTAGACCGTAGCCTTCCATAACCGGGATTCCTGCAGCATTGAAAACCCTTGCCAGTCGAGGTTGTAAGGCAGCACTTCCCGAAGCGATCGCTTTTAGATTGCCTCCCAGAGCTTCCTGCCATTTCGAGAAGATTAATTTCCTGGCCAGCTTTAATTTGGTCTCATACCACCAGCCATTTTGTCCATATGGCTCGTATTGAAGGCCCACAGAAACTGCCCAAAAGAATAATTTTTTCTTTATCCCCGATAGTTCTGTGCCCTTTGCATAAATTTTATCATATACCTTTTCCAGTAACCTGGGGACTGCGGTCATAACCTCTGGCTTTATTTCCTTCAGGTTATCGCTAATTGTATCCAGAGATTCTGCATAGTGAATACTCACTCCACAATATTGGTACATATAAAGAAGCATCCTTTCGTAAATATGGCATACGGGAAGAAAGCTTAGTGATTTGGTCTGACCGAGGTCGATAGGCAGGCGTTCGGCACTGTAAATTGCATTACTTGCGATATTTTTGTGGCTTAACATAACCCCTTTAGGCTTACCGGTAGTTCCCGAAGTATAGATAAGGGTAGCCAGATCGTTCTCTCCAATCTTCGATTTTCGATCTTCTACTTCCTGTTGCAGTTCGGGATTCTCATTTCCAAGTTTGATCACCTCACTGTAGTGCGGGCAATCTCTCAATTCATCAAAGCAGTAAACCCCTCTCAGACTGGGAACTTTATGCTTTATTTTTTCCACCTTTTGGAGAACTTCGGTACAGGATACAAAACAGTAAACACATTCGCTGTGATTTAGCACATATTCGTATTCATCTTCTGAAATGGTGGGGTAGATGGGTACATCCTGCGCACCGGTTTGCAATATCCCAATATCACATATGTTCCACTCGGTGCGGTTGGTCATCGATATGATGGCAACTTTATCATTAGGATTTACACCCAATTTTATCAAACCCCTGCTCACGGCATTGGCCTTATCGAGGTATTCCTGTGTTGAGGTTTTTATCCATTCTCCGTCTTTTTTGCTTACAAGAGAAGCCTCTAATGGAAAATTTTCTAACTGGTAGTATGGGAAGTCGAAGAGTCTTTTTACTTCGGTCATGGTCACTTTATTACAGGAACACAAATTAGGAAAAATAATTTACAGTTTCGGCCTACCAATTAATGGTTTCTTATGTATTTCAGAAAATAAAGGAATAGGTTATTTTGCTTCAAGCCACTTTCGCGCATTAACAAATCCTTCCAGCCAGGGAGAGACTTCGTCTTCTCTTTCCGCGGGGTAATACCCCCAGTTCCACGGGAAGGTAGATCGCTCCAGATGAGGCATGATAACCAGGTGGCGGCCCGTGCTATCTGTTAGAATAGCCGTATTATAGTCACTGCCGTTCGGATTGGCCGGTAGGCCTTCGTAACCGTATTTTCCTACTATATTGTAATGTTCTTCAGCTAAAGGAAAACTAAACTTCCCTTCTCCATGTGCTGCCCAGATCCCCAGTTTGCTTCCCGATAAGGTGGATAGCATAACCGAATTGTTCTCCTGGATCTCTACCGAGGTAAAGGAACACTCAAACTTACCCGTATCATTATGCAGCATTTTAGGCTTGTTTTCGTGCTCAGGATTGATGAGTCCAAGTTCTATAAATAACTGGCAACCATTACAAACTCCCAGTGAGAGCGTATCATCCTTCTCGAAGAACCCGGTAAGAGCTTTCTTAGCTTTTTCGTTATACAAGAATGCACCGGCCCATCCCTTGGCGCTGCCCAGGACATCACTGTTAGAAAACCCTCCAACCGCGGCAATGAACTTTATATCTTCCAAAGTTTCACGGCCTTCGATAAGATCGGTCATGTGAACATCCTTCACATCGAATCCCGCCAAATGCATGGCATAGGCCATCTCACGTTCGCTGTTACTTCCTTTCTCTCTTATAACAGCCGCTTTGATTCGTGGCTTGGAAGTATCCCATTGGGGTAGTTTCCCTGTAAAATGTGCAGGAAATTTGTAGGTGAGAGGCTGATTCTTATAATTCTGAAATCGCTCAAGGGCTTTTTCAGGGCCACTCTGTTTTTGGTCAAGCAAATATGAAGTGTGGTACCATATATCCCTGTATTCGGGGATATTAAATTCTTCAAAAGTCTCTTTATGAGTTATTTGAAGTTGATCACCTTCAGTTACACTTCCAATTTTAAAGTATTCAATATTTTTTTCTGAAAGAACCTTTTCTAGTTCAGTATCTTGTGATGCCTGAATCACTAGACCGCAATTTTCAGCAAAAAGTAAATTTAGAAAAGAATTGCCAACTTCCGAAAGATCCACCCTGGCCCCTAAGTGATTATCTGCAAAGCACATTTCGAGCAGAGTGGTTATAAGCCCACCCGAAGCTACGTCGTGACCCGCCGCGACTTTCCCTTGAGAAATAAGTTCTTGAATGGTATTAAAAACTAATTTCACATAGGCTGCGCTTTTCACAGTAGGAACTTCAGATCCAATAACATTGAGGATCTGTGCGAACGATGAGCCTCCTACCTTAAACTCATCCTGCGAGATATTGATATAGTAAATACTTCCTTTATTTTTCTGCAAAACGGGCTCGACCACCTTTTTTATATCATTACAATGCCCTGCAGCCGATATGATAACAGTACCCGGCGCTATCACCTCCTCATCTTTATACTTCTGCTTCATAGATAGCGAATCCTTTCCGGTAGGAACGTTTATTCCCAGCTCGATGGCAAAGTCACTTACTCCTTTTACTGCTTCGTATAACCTGGCGTCTTCTCCTTCGTTGTTGCATGGCCACATCCAGTTTGCGGAAAGAGACACACTTTTTAAGCCATTCTCCAACGGGGCCCAGACTATATTAGTTAGGGATTCTGTGATCGAATTACGAGATCCTGCAACAGGATCCACTAAAGCGCTTATCGGCGAGTGTCCAATTGAGGTGGCTACACCTTCCTTGCCGCGATAGTCCAGCGCCATCACCCCGCAGTTGTTCAACGGAAGTTGAAGGGGTCCGGCACATTGCTGTTTGGCCACGCGTCCTGTTACGCATCGATCTACTTTATTTGTAAGCCAATCCTTGCAACCAACGGCTTCCAGTTGTAATAACTGCGACACGTATTCGTGCAATTTATCAGGGCGGAGGTCTGCGTCCTTATAAGTGCGTCCCATCCTACGGTCTCTCATTATCGTTTTTGGGGAACTCCCAAACATATCTTCCAGCGCGAAATCCATGGGTTTATCCCCTTTGCTGCTGCTTTCAATACAGAACGCGTGATCTCCGGTTACCTCACCAACTTCGTACATTGGAGAGCGTTCGCGATCTGCCACTCGTTTTAATTGGTCTATATCTTTTCCGCCAATCACCAGCCCCATACGTTCCTGGGATTCGTTCCCAATAAGTTCTTTGGCTGAAAGCGTTGGATCTCCTACAGGCAATTTGTCCAGGTCGATATGGCCGCCTGTCTCTTCCACCAGTTCGCTAAGGCAATTAAGGTGTCCACCGGCACCGTGATCGTGAATAGATACAATGGGGTTTTCTTCACTTTCCACCATCCCGCGTACAGCATTAGCTGCTCGTTTCTGCATTTCGGGATTAGATCGTTGCACGGCGTTAAGCTCGATCCCACTTTCAAATTCACCCGTATCTGCAGAGGAAACCGCGGCTCCACCCATACCTATACGGTAGTTCTCGCCACCCAGGATAACGATCTTATCTCCAACTTCGGGTACATCTTTGATGGCCTGGGAAGCTTTTCCGTAGCCAATTCCTCCCGCCAACATAATTACTTTATCGAACCCTAATTTACGGGCATCTTCAACATGCTCGAAGGTGAGCACGGACCCTGCAATAAGGGGTTGACCAAATTTATTCCCGAAATCGGATGCTCCATTACTGGCTTTTATTAGAATATCCATTGGGGTTTGATACAACCATGGGCGTTCATCCATGGCTTTTTCCCAGGGTCTGTTTTCTGCTAACCGTGAGTAAGAGGTCATGTAAACGGCCGTACCAGCTAATGGCAAAGAACCCTTGCCGCCCGCCAGGCGGTCCCTAATCTCACCACCACTTCCGGTGGCAGCCCCATTAAAGGGTTCAACAGTAGTGGGAAAGTTGTGTGTTTCTGCTTTAAGAGAGATCACACTATTAAATGGGGTTTTTTGATAATAATCCGGCTTGTCCGGAGATTTGGGTGCAAATTGTTCCACTTCAGGACCGCGCACAAAAGCAACATTGTCCTTATATGCTGAAACTATATCATTAGGATTTACTTCCGAAGTCTTTTTAATTAGTTTGAAGAGAGAGGAGGCCATTTCCTCACCGTCAATTTCGAAGGTCCCATTGAAGATCTTGTGCCTGCAGTGCTCACTATTCACCTGGCTAAATCCAAATACTTCACTATCTGTAAGTGGTCTGTTGAGTTTAACCGAAAGATTGTTAAGGTAGTCTACTTCATCGTCACTTAGCGCCAAACCCTCCGATAAGTTGTATGCCGCAATATCATGTATTTGTTTGATGGGTTCCGGATCGATATGCATATCGAAAATTTCCTGATCCAATTTTTTGTATTTCTGGGCAAGCATTGGGTCAAAGTCTGTATATCCCTCGTCCACCTTGTGAAATTCTTCTATCCTTATAATTCCGGAGATATGCATATTCTGGGTTATCTCTACGGCATTAGTACTCCAGGGTGTTACCATGGCGGCACGTGGCCCAACAAAAAAATCCGCTATTGCGGACTGTTCTATTTTGGGTTGGTTACCAAATAACCAATTAAGTTTTTCTATGGTTCGTGCAGAAAGATCGCCGGAGGATTGGACAGCAAAAACAGTGTTTTTTACATCTCCAAAAAAGTGAATCATCGGTTGTTTTTTATAAGTAATTTCAACAAAGCACAAAAATAATTAATTATTACGGATTTAGTACTATTTCACCCTTATAATGATCTTCAATTTCTCTACTAATTTAGTGGGTTTTTGAATTCAATTATTAGCCGTACCTTCCCAGTCTCAAAAAATTAATCAGCTAAAGCTTAAACTATGATTTTTAAAAACTACCTACTGGCATTAGCGCTTATTATTTGCGTTGGTGTTAGTGCACAGGAGACATTTCCTCCTAGTGAAATTATTACCGGAACTTATATGGGGCAAACCATTCCATTAAGAGATTTTCCGGTAATGGAGTCCGGACAATTTAATGATCCGCGAACCCAAACTATGGTGATAGATCAAAGAAACACAACTCCTATGGAGGCTGTGAACACTACCACCGTTATTCCAGATCTACAAACCGAACCAGGCCAGATCGAAAGTATGCCGATCGAGCAGAATTTTATCGGAGCCTCTGCATCCGAATCCGGATTTTTTCCACCAGATCCAACTGGAGCTGTTGGTCCTAATCATTATCTGCATTCGGTAAATTCTCTTGTTAAAATATTCGATAAAACAGGGACACTACTTGTAGGTCCTGTTTCTTTATCTGCCTTTTTAGGTATTCCGTCTAATAGCGGAGACCCTATTGTTCTTTACGATCAGTTAGCGGATCGCTGGGTGGTAAGTGAATTTGGTTCACTAAATAACTCCCTTGCCATTGGAGTTTCTGTAACAAACGACCCAACTGGAGCCTATAATGTATGGCAATACCAATTCAGTGGTTTTCCAGATTATCCAAAATATGGTGTTTGGCATGATGGTTACTACGGAACAGTTAACTTAAACGGTCAAACTACACAGGGATTTGTTATGGAGAGAGATGAAATGCTTGCTGGTGGAGCCAGTCCGCAGATTCTTATCTTTAACCTTCCACAGATCGTTGTTAATCCGAACCAGGTAAAAAGTCCTGCTGCGGTTAACCTTACAGGTACGACTGTAGACCCTAACACTCCCGGATATATTGTATATCTACAGGATGATGGCTGGACAGGCGCAATTACCTTCGACCACCTGAAAGTTTGGGAAATCGATATGGACTGGACCAACACGGCAAATTCAACTATATCTGCACCCCAGGAAATACCTACTACGCCTTTTGATGCAGGCGAGTTATTTGGAAACGGGAACGGAGCACTGCGTCAGCCGGGAACAAGTCAGCGACTGGCCGGACATGGTGGTATTATCTCCTTTGGAGCGAACTACAGGGATTTTGGAACACATAACTCCTGGTTAATCACCTTTAATACTTTTATCGATGCTAATGAGACCGGTGGTATCCGCTGGATCGAATTGCGAAATACCGGGGTAAACCCCTGGACGATCTTCCAGGAAGGTACCTATTCTATTGCAGATGGCCACAGTAGACTAATGAGTAGTGGTGCTATGGATGCAGCCGGGAATATTGCCCTGGGTTACACAACCGGTAGTACTACTTTAGCTCCTTCTTTACGATATACAGGTCGTTTTAACGGAGATCCTCTAGGCATGATGACAGTTGCAGAAACTATTATCATTGATGGTCCTGGTGTGCGAACAAATAGTAACCGTTACGGGGATTATTCGCACATGACCATGGACCCGAATAACTTTACTTTCTGGTTTACTTCCGATTACTTTTCATCAAACAATCAGTGGAGAACTCAAGTAGCTTCCTTCTCATTGTCCAGTGGATTTGCGAACGACGTGGGAGTTACGGATATACTTCAGCCCAATAACGGTACCTTAACTGCGACCGAAAGTGTTGAGATCAATATTAGAAACTTTGGTTCTGCTACACAAACTCTCATACCTTTAGAATTAAGAGTGGATGGCAACTTAGTGGCAACAGAGAACTATACAGGTACTTTAAATGCTAATCAGCTTGACACCTTTACTTTTGCTACAACTGTAGACATGTCTACTGAAGGGCAAACCTATTCGATAGAAGTAACTGCACTGTTGCCGGGAGATCAGTTTGGTGCTAACGATAGCTTTACCAAAGATGTGACGCATTTATTTGCGAACGACGTAGGGGCGATCGATATCACCGCGCCGGTAAGTGGTTCGGGATTAGGCCCTAATGAAACCATATCGGTTACTTTACGAAACTTCGGTGCGGCAACTCAATCTAATTTCGATGTACAGTATACTGTCAACGGAGGTACTCCGGTAGTTGAAACATTTGCTGGTCCGCTCTTATCCGAAGACGAAGCAAGTTTCGACTTTGCACAAACTGCAGATCTTTCTGCACTTGGCACATACGATATCGAGGTGTCAACTGTTCTTACAGGTGATGCAGATCCATCTAACGACAGCTTTTCGGTAACAATCGATAATGTATTCTGTACACCTTCTATGGATTGTTCTTTCGGTGACGGATTCCAACTAGTTGCCGTTGCAGAGATCAACAACCCATCGGGTTGTGAAGGATATGGCGATTTCACTAATCTTATTGCAAACCTTGCACCGGGTAGTACTAATAGTATCACCTTTACAACAGGTTATGGTGACCAGAACGTGAAAGTTTGGATTGACTTTAATGATGATAATACCTTCTCAAATAATGAGGTTGTAGTTCCTAACTTCGTGATCGCTCCTGGTCAGGCAGCAGGATCTTATACCGAAACTGTAAATCTAAACGTACCTGCTAACGCAACTTTAGGAGAACACACAATGAGAGTGAAGAGTGCGTGGCAGGAACCAGTTCCTAGCGATGCATGTGCTACAACTCAATACGGAGAAACCGAAGATTATACTGCTAATATCGGTGATCTGGGTATCAATGATTCAGCCATCTCTAATTCAGATCTAATTGTAGTTTCTAAGTCGAACAACCAGTTTGAAGTAACATTGAGAACCAGCTTCGACGGTGGCGTTTACCTTGGACTTTACAATGTTTTAGGACAGGAGATCGATTTCAGTAAGAATCTGCCAAAAATAGATGGCGCTTACCGAATGAACCTTGACATGGCCAAAGCAGCAAGTGGTGTGTATTTGATCCGCATTGGTGGACAAACGACCACTTCTTATAAAACCGCTAGAATTATTGTGAAATAAATTAGGCGATAAAGCTTTTAAAAGGCGACCTATGGTCGCCTTTTTTTGTATAAAATATTTCAATTAGCAAAAAATTTAGAGCAGAATTGAATATCTTGTATACTTTAAAACTTCATATGAAAAATTTCTACTACTTTTTTACGATCTTCCTGTTTGCCGGTATGGCCGGATTCTCTCAATCCAGTTTCGAAGCCGCTAGCATCGAATATGGAACATATTTAGGAGAGACTCTGCCATTTAGTGAGTATGAAACTGCAACCCCGGTTACCGATCTCGACAACCCAACCATAATTCAGAATAACCTCAGAAGACCCACCAAATCCAATCCGGATGCATTGCCGCTTGGACCGGATCCATTAGTGCAAGAGGACGCACCCACAAGGGCTGCACGCGAGATCCTTGTGAATTTTGATGGAGCAAGTGTGGGGGAAGCCGGAAATTTTATACCGCCGGATCCATCGGGGGCTGTGGGTCCAAACCACTACGTTCATGCCGTAAATACGATCGTGAAGATATTTGATAAATCGGGAAATGTACTTGCAGGACCCACCAACCTTAGTACGTTTCTCAATTCAGGAAACAATGATGGTGACCCTATAGTAATGTACGATCAGCTTGCCGATAGATTCTTTGTGAGCCAGTTCAGGACCAGTGACGATGCGTTGATCATTGGAGTGTCCACCACACCCGATCCTACAGGAACGTACAATTTATATAGCTTTCCGCTGGACGCGTTCCCAGACTACCCGCATTACGGGGTTTGGCCGGACGCCTATTATCTTACCGCCAATAAATTTACGGGAAACAGGGTATATGCCCTGGATCGTGCCGCAATGATCGCCGGCGCTGCTAATCCTACCATTGTAGGATTTAATCTTCCCGGAGTGGTTTTCAACCCAAATACAGTATTTAGCCCGGAACCCGCCAATCTCCTCGGAACAACGGCACCGGCAAATGTACCTGGCTACATAGTTTACTTACAGGATGATGGCTGGCCAGGCGTTACATTCGACCATATTAAGATCTGGGAGATCAATGTGGATTTTATCACCCCTGCAAATTCTACAATTTCGGCACCAGACCTAATTGCGGTGCAGCCTTTCGACAGTACTTTCTACGTGTTCGGGTCGGGTGATATTCCGCAGCCCAATACGAGTCAGCGAATAGACAGTCAGGCAGGGATCATTTCGTATATGGCAAATTATCGCAGCTTCCCGGGCTATAATTCATTCTTAATAAATTTCAATGTAGACGTGGACGGGCAAAACCGTGCAGGTATAAGATGGATCGAATTGCGTAATACCGGTACAGGATCATTCAGTATACATCAGGAAGGTACCTGGACCTTGAATGATGGAGAAAGTAGGTTTATGGGAAGTATGGGAATGGATACAAGTGGAAACATAGCTCTCGCCTATAGTGTGGGAAGTGCGAATACGGTGGTCGGACTTAGATACACCGGGAGACTGGAGGGAGATCCTCTTGGGCAAATGAGTTTTGAAGAGCAGGTGATCGAAGATGGGTTTGGATGGCAACTAGGGTCGAACAGATACGGCGATTATGCCCAACTCACTATGGATCCGGACGGGGAAACCTTTTGGTTCACCTCACAATATTTCAAGTTTGTAAATCAATGGTACACCAAGATCGCAGCCTTTAACCTGGAAAACATCCCTATACTTGATAATGAAGGATTATCTGCAGATGAAGCTGAGATGGCGATCTACCCAATTTCGGGAGATCAATACGAGGTATTTGTAAGCAGTACAAAAGATCTGGGTGATTTACGGTTCGACCTATTAGATATTCAGGGGAAAAATGTTACTATGGGCCGTCTGGATACTTCTGGACAAAATCATCGAGGGGTATTCAATAAAGGATCCCTGGCTTCGGGTGTCTACGTAGTTCGCGTTTCGAACACAAGCGGTTTTAGTCAAAGCAAAAAAGTTATCATTAAATAAACCTTTAGAGGAATTATTTGATTAGGAAAGCCTTCCTTCTTTACAGGGAGGCTTTTTTTATTTAGAATTATTGTTTCTGAAGTAAGGCCATATAAAACCCATCGAAACCACTCTTCGCCGGAGAGATCCTTTCTTCCTTAAGCAAGCTAAACTCCTTGCCCGCTTCCGAATTTAAGAAATATGCAAGCTGCTTCTCGTTTTCCGAGGGAAGAATAGAGCAGGTGGCATATAAAAGTTGCCCTCCCGGCTTCACCATACGGGAATAACTTTCCAGGATGTCACGTTGTGTTTTCTGGACCGATTTCAGGAAATCGGGATTTAGTTTCCATTTGGTATCCGGATTTCTACGAAGTACTCCTAAGCCAGAACACGGTGCGTCTATCAACACCTTATCTGCTTTCCCAATTAGCTTTTTGATCACCTTGGTTGAATCGATGTGCCGGGTTTCAATATTATGTGCTCCGTTTCTTCGTGCTCGTCTTTTAAGCTCGGTGAGTTTGTTATCGTAAATATCCAGGGCGACCACTTGCCCTTTATTCTCCATTAGGCTTGCGAGATGTAAGCTTTTTCCACCTGCACCTGCACATGCATCAACCACCCTCATTCCGGGCTTGGGATCGAGCATTTCTGCCACCTTTTGTGAAGAAGCATCCTGAACTTCGAACCATCCATCCTTAAAGGCCTGGGTAGTGAATACATTAGCGCGTTCTTTTAGTTTAAGAGCAGAAGGGTAGCCTTTAATGGTTTCTGTTTCGATCTCTGCATCAGACAGGGCATTTTGAACATCCTGTACGGTTGCCTTTAAGGTATTAACTCGCAGGACCACATCGGCCAGGGCATTTAGGGCATGTAATTCGGTATCCCATTTTTTTCCTAACTCACTTTCTCCCAATTCATCCAGCCAATCGGGAATGGATTCTCTTATCTTTCGTGTTTTCGAGAGTTCGTCGAAGCGCCCTTTGATCCTTCTCGTCGGGGTGCCTTCAAATTGCGGCCAGTCCGGGAGTCGGATTCCATTTAGAATCGCCCAGACGGTAAACAGGCGAAAGAGATTGGGTCTGTCGAAAGGTTCCTTTACTTCGGCAATTTCGGCATAAAGCCGTTTCCATCGAACGATGTCGTAGGTAGTTTCAGCAATAAAACTTCTATCCCGGGAACCCCATCGCTTATCGCGCTTTAAAGTATCCTTGAGTACTTTATCTGCCTGCTTCTTTTCATTGAAGATAAGATGAAGAGAATCTATGGTTGCGAATACGAGATTTCGGTGTAATTTCATGAAGTTTTACTTGAACCGCAAAGGTATTATAATGCAATGAATACTTTTGGTTACTTTTGGCAAAAATTAATTATGCGCTTTCTCTACTTAGTTTTCGTAATCATATTATTCACATTTTGCAGTGGAAACTCCTCCAAAGAATTTAGCACGGTAGAGATCACTCCTGTCTTTCAGGACAGTGTGAGTATACGGGCTATTGCTCCCCTGGACGAAGATCGCGTGTGGTTTGCGGCCAATGCGGGTAGGGTTGGGCTAATAGACAGTCTTACTCCCAAGCTTGCGACCATCAAATATCAGGATTCCCTGCTTTCTTTCCGTGCTATTGCGGTGGTTCGTAATTCGGTATTTGTGTTGAGTGTGGCGAACCCTGCCGTTATGTATAAAATTGGCTTCGATGGTGAAACAGCCACCAATATAGAGGAAGTATACCTTGAAGAAGGAGAAAAGGTATTTTACGATTCGATGGCATTCTGGAACGACAACGAAGGCATCGCCATGGGCGATCCTACAGATGGATGCTTATCGATAATTATTACCAGAGACGGGGGGAATAACTGGAAAAAACTATCCTGTAATATATTGCCTGAAGTGGAGACTGGTGAAGCGGCATTTGCTGCCAGTAACTCGAACATTGCGCTCTATGGAGATCATGCCTGGATCGTATCCGGCGGTAAACGCGCACGCGTTTTGCATTCGGCAGATAGAGGAGAAAGCTGGGAAGTTTATGATACCCCGATAATACAAGGAAAGGTGATGACAGGCATTTATTCGGTGGATTTCTACGATGACAAAAATGGGGTGATCTTTGGTGGTAACTGGGAAGACAAGGCTTTTAACGAAGGAAATAAGGCAATAACCAAGGATGGCGGAAAAACCTGGACATTAGTGAGCAATGGGAGAGGCCCCGGGTACAGATCGTCTGTTCGGTTTGTTCCGGGCACAAACGGAGAAGGAATAGTAGCGGTAGGATCGCCTGGGATATCTTATAGCCCGGACAGGGGAGAGAGCTGGACCGAACTGTCTAAAACCGGTTTTTATGCTATCGAATTTGTAAATGATAGCCTGGCATTTGCCTCCGGCCGAAATATAATTGCGAAACTGATATTTAAATAAAAAAGGCAGCGATTAGCTGCCTGATAATTTATTGTTTGCCTCGTTTTTTCCGAAGTATTTCAACGAGTCTTCGTTTAAAGTCCTCTTCCGCTTTATGTAAGCGAATCACCTTTTGAGGAGGGAGTACCTTCCTGATATCTTCAATAAAGGTTAATTCTATCTGTGTTTCCTTTCTACGAAATTCCAGCATCTTATCGATAAGCATGTTCGCATCACTATCGTTTAGTGAACTCATGTCGCCCTTCGCTATGGACATTACGTCCATACGGCGTTGCTTTTTAATGGATTCCATCTGGTCCTCGTGGTTATTATACACCGGCCAGAATTTTTCGGCTTCAGCAGGAGTGAGATCGAGGGCTTCGGTGATGTGAGCGGCTTTCAACGCTTTGATCCTCTCTTTGCCCTCGCCACGCTGTGCATAGATCCCGGTAGTTATAAGTAATAGTACGATTAATATCTTTTTCATTTTTTATTCTATTAATAATGAGGTTTCGTCTAAATTTTCAATAAGGTATGCTTCGAGGTTCTCCTCCGAAACAACTTCGGAATGCAAAGAGATACTTTCCAGGTCTTCTTCGTTCAACATGGCCATAACATCGTAGGTATCAATATCTGCAATATCACCGTTTATATACGCCTCCACAGATTCTGCCGAAAGCGAATCCATGCTCAAATTGTCATCTTTGGTATTGATAAGGGAGATGATAAGGAGCAAGGAAGCAGCTACCCCCGAAATGTATAATAGTGTCTTTTTCCTGAAGATAGAGATCACAGCCGGCTGCGGCGTAATTTCGTTTGTAAGTTGAGCAGAAACTTCAAATTGCTCGAAATACCCTTCAGGTACCTTAAAGCCATTCGATTTTGGAAGACTTTCTTCCATGACCTTAAGCATCATTCTATCCTCGAAGTTATCAAAATAACCGTCTGGAACGTTTAAACCTGTATTGTGTTTCTTTTCTTTCATTTGTTCTTTCGACCTTTTAAACCTTAAAAGGTTTCATTGCTTTTAAGATAAGCAGTAATTTTCTTTACGGCAATATGGTAACTGCTTTTTAATCCGCCTACCGAAATTTCAAGAATCTCCGATAATTCCTCATAGGTATGATCCTCGAAATATTTCATATTGAATATCAGTTGCTGCTTTTCAGGGAGGGTGGCAATGGCCCTTTGTAAATTCAGTTCGATGGCGCCGCCTTCAAAATACACGTCGCTTTCCAAATTATCGATGGCGCGCTCTTTTACTTCTTCAATGGTAATATTATTTCGCTTAGCCCTCTTATTCATGAAAGTGATAGCTTCATTGGTAGCAATACGGTACATCCATGTATACAATTTACTATCCCCTTTAAAGGATTCGATATTTCTGAAAACCTTTATAAAGGTATTCTGAAGCACATCATCTGCATCATCATGATCAAGGACCATATTACGTATATGCCAATACAATCGCTCTTTGTATTGGGATACAAGGTCTCTGAAGGCCTCCTCCTTGTTGGTTTCCGATTTTAGGGCGCTCACCAGCGCTTGCTCTTGCACCACGAATTGATGATTTAATCCTTAGACTAAAGTTAACTAAGATGGTTTAATGACGTTAATATTAACTCGAATTCTTTAAAATATGTTAAAAAACATCGATAAAGTGAAAAAATATTCGATAAAACACGAAAATATTTTATTTGTAGGAAAATATTTACTAATTTCGGTCCATACTTCTTATGTATATGTTCTTTATTATTAGCCCCAACTGTAATAAAGACAAGCTAAACGGGCCTAAGCGGGGGCTGGCCCGTTTTTTTTATGCCTTTTTATCAAAGCTTCAGAAATCCTTAAAAATGTACGAAAAGTAGGAAAAAACCTAATGTTTAATGTCAAAAATATCGATGAAATGCACAATAAGAAGATTAACTGTAAATTTTATTTGGTTATTTCGGAGATAGAATATATATTAGCTCCATACTTATGATAATAACCGTTGCCGTGTGCCCCAAATACGGCGACAATATTGAAAAGAGCGGAGCCCCAACCGCTCTTTTTTTTGTTCTTAAATCAAGGATCTTTAGGCTAAGGATTGCATCTCAACAAGGCTGTAATAGACAGCCTTTTTCGCAAGTAATTCCTGATGCTTGCCTTGTTCAACGATCTCACCTTTTGAAAGTACTACGATATTATCAGCATTCTGTATGGTAGATAGCCTGTGAGCGATCACTATGGAGGTTCTGTTCTTCATCATGTTCTCTAGAGCTTGTTGCACTAATCGTTCGCTCTCGGTGTCCAGCGCAGAGGTCGCTTCGTCCAGAATCATAATTGGTGGATTTTTCAGGACCGCCCGGGCAATGCTCAACCGTTGTTTTTGTCCGCCACTTAATTTATTACCGCTATCTCCAATATTGGTATGTATACCCTCGGGTAAAAGAGAGACGAATTCCCAGGCATTGGCAACCTTTAGCGCTGCAATAAGCTCTTCCTCCGAAGCTTCTTCCTTTGCCACCCTTAAATTTCCTGCTACCGTATCGTTAAATAAGATGGAATCCTGTGTAACCAGCCCCAGGAGTCCGCGTAAGGACTTCTGAGTAATGTCAACGATATTGTTACCGTCTATCCTTATCTCACCTTTATTCACATCGTAAAAACGGGTTACAAGATTAGCGATCGTACTCTTACCGCTACCGCTTTGGCCCACCAGGGCAACGGTACTTCCTTTAGGCACCTTCAGACTAAAATCTTTAAGTACCCACTCATCCTCATATTTAAAGGAGATATTGTCAATTTCCACACTCTCGGTGAAGCTGGTCTTTTCCATCGCACCGGGTTTGTCTGTAATACTGGATTCGGTCTCCAGGATCTCCAGTACACGTTCGGCAGCCGCATTACCTTTCTTTACATTATAACTCGCCTTGCTTATCGCTTTGGCCGGAGTAAGGATGTTGTAAGCCAGTCCCATATATGCGATGAACTGGGCAGGTTGCAGGGTATTTTCGACCAGTACCATGTTCCCTCCAAACCACAATAGGATAGCGATTACCAGGATACCGAGAAATTCACTGGCGGGAGATGCGAGATTTTGTCTGTTTAACAAGGTGTTCGAATACTTGAAGAATCGCCCTGTAGATTCCTGAAACCGATTATTGAATATCTTTTCGGCATTAAAACCCTTAATGATCTTAAGGCCGCCCAGGGTTTCTTCCAGTATGGAAAGGAAGAATCCCTGTTCCTTCTGAACCTTATCCGAATGCCTCTTTAAACTCTTCCCGATCCTTGAAATGATAAAGCCAGAAACCGGGATAAAGACAAAGACGAAAATGGTAAGTTTTACACTAATGAGCAACATGAAAATGATGGTGAATATGATCATTAGCGGTTCGCGAACGATCAATTCCAGAATGGACAGAAAGGAATGTTGTATCTCCAGCACATCACTGGAAATACGAGCAATGGTATCTCCTTTTCTTTTTTCTGAATAAAACGAAACAGGCAGGTCTATCGTTTTGCGGTACAGATCGTTTCGCAGATCCTTAAGAACCCCGTTTCTTAAAAAGGTTATGAAGAACATAGCCAGGTAGCCAAACAGGTTCTTTAAGAGAAAAGTTGAAATCACCAGAACGATCATGATCACCAGGGTGTTCATTTCACCCGAGGCCTCATTATTCTGGTGGATATAATAATTTAAGTACTGTTCGGTATAGTCGCCCAATTCTGTGATCCCCGTATATTCAGGAACCGTGGTAACCTTCGCCTCGATATTCTCCGGATCCTCAAAAAGCACTTTCAACATGGGGATAAGAGATACAAATGCCAGCGAGCCAAAAAATGCGTAGAAAATATTGGAGATAATATTCAACCAGGCATAACGCTTATACGGCAAGGCATATTTAAGTATTTTTCGGAAATAATGCATCAAAGATTCAATTCGGTTTTTATACGGTCTATTTTTTTCTGAAGCTTCGCTGCGTCGTAATGATCGTCTTCAGTCCGCTCATTCACACTCATGTAAAATTTTATCTTGGGTTCAGTTCCACTGGGCCGGGCAGCTATTTTACTACCATCCTCGGTATAGAAGATTAACACGTTCGATCTGGGAAGATCCATTTCAGAAATACTTCCGTCTTTCATGTTCAACGACTTTCCGGACTGGTAATCCTCAATCCGTATCACCTTACTGCCATCTATTTCTTTAAGTGGATTCTCGCGTAGCGATCTCATCATAGCAAGGATCTCTTCTTCTCCTTTTTTACCTTTCTTTACCATAGAGACCAGTTGCTCAAGATAATATCCATAGTCCTTGTACAGCTCCTGCAGGTAACCATATACACTACTTCCCTCATTTTTTTTCTGTGCGGCTATCTCACAGGCCAGCAGGGTTGCCGTAACTGCATCCTTATCCCGTACAAAATCACCTACCATATATCCGAAGCTTTCTTCTCCACCACCTATTAGTTCGAGTTCGGGAAAATCCTTCACCATTTTGGCAATCCATTTAAAGCCGGTTAATCCTTCTTTATATAAAACTCCATACGACTCTGTAATGTCCTTCACCATAGGGGTGGACACTATAGTAGATGCAAGAAATTGCTTTCCGTTGAGTTTTCCTTCCTTTTTCCATTGTTCCAGTAAGAAATGACTCATCACCACCATGGCCTGGTTACCGTTCAGTAATTTAAGCTTACCATCCGTGTCACGTACAGCTATTCCTAACCTGTCACAGTCGGGATCGGTACCTATCACTATATCGGCCTTTTCGTTTTCGGCTAGCTCCAGGGCCATTTTTAGGGCTTCCGGTTCTTCGGGATTTGGCGACTCCACTGTAGGGAAATCACCATCTGGTGCAGATTGTTCCTCAACCAGTAATACATTATTATACCCAGCCATCTCCAGCACTTTAGGAACCATGGTGATCGATGTACCGTGCAGGGAAGTAAAGACGATCTTCAGGTTATCTTTGGCGGTCTGTGGCGTATTGAAGCTCCCATTCTTTACTGAAGCCTTAGCAAAGGCTTCATCCAGTGCTGAGTCCACAAAATGTATCAATTCTTCCCTGGCTTCAAATTTCACATGCCCGTATTGCAAATTGTTGATCTCGGCAATGATCTCGGCATCCTGTGGGGGGACCAGTTGTCCGCCGTCCTGCCAATAGACCTTATATCCGTTATATTCGGGAGGATTGTGAGAAGCGGTAAGGACGATCCCACACTGGCAACCCAGTTCTTTTACCGAGAATGACAGCTCCGGAGTAGGACGCAGGTTGGAGAAGAGATACACCGTAATATTGTTGGCCGAAAATACATCGGCTACAACTTTAGCGAGTTCTTTCGAATTATGCCTGCAATCGTAAGCGATGGCAACTTTTAAGGGCTGGTTAGGGAATTGTTTATACAGGTAATTGGCGATTCCCTGGCTGTTCTTTCCCAAAGTGTATTTGTTGATACGGTTATCACCAACTCCCATGATCCCCCGCATCCCACCGGTTCCAAATTCCAGATTGCGGTAGAAGCTATCCTCGAGGCCTTCCGGGTCGTAGGCGATCATTTCCTTGATGGTGTGCTGTGTCTTTTGATCGAATACAGGAGTGAGCCATTGATTTACTCTTTCCAGTATTTTCGGGTCAACATAGATCATTGAATGCTATTAGGTATTGGGTTTTGCGTATTTGCTGCAAAAATAGCGAAAGTTACGGTCAATCATGAACGTTTAAGTCTTCTTTAATAATGTAATCGCGGCCTCCCTTTTTACTTCTCAGTATCAATTCGCCAAGAAATCCGGCCAGGAATAATTGTGTACCCAGGATCATTGCCGTAAGTGAGATATAGAATTGAGGGCGATCTGTTATGAGTCTACCCCCCGGATTGATAAAGAGTTTGTCTATCCCAAGGTATAGTGCGAAACAAAAACCTACAAACAACATAAGTGCTCCCCAGGCCCCGAATAGATGCATAGGGCGTTTCCCAAATTTTGAGATAAAAGAGATCGTAATGAGATCTAAAAATCCTCGAATAAATCGTTCCATACCAAATTTTGTTGTTCCGTATTTTCTTTTCTGATGTTGCACTACTTTCTCCCCAATCTTATCGAAGCCTGCATTCTTGGCCAGAACCGGAATATATCGGTGCATTTCACCCGTAACCTCGATGGTCTTGATCACGTCCTTATGGTAGGCTTTCAAACCACAGTTGAAATCGTGCAATTTCACTCCCGAAGTCTTCCTTGCGGCTAAGTTAAACAGTTTGGAAGGTAAATTCTTGGCCACCACAGAGTCGTATCGCTTCTTTTTCCATCCCGACACTAACTGATAGCCGTCTTTACAGATCATCTCGTACAGCTCGGGAATCTCTTCGGGATTGTCCTGGAGGTCGGCATCCATGGTAATCACCACTTCCCCCTTAGCAACAGCAAAACCCGCATGCAGGGCTTGTGATTTTCCGAAGTTCTTTAAAAACCTTAAGCCTTTTACTTCGGGGTGTGTCTCGGCCAGGGTACGAATGATCTTCCAGGAATCGTCTGTACTGCCATCGTCTATAAACAAGATCTCGTATAAAAAACCATTGGATTGCATAACATCTGCAATCCAATGGTAGAGTTCGTTCAACGATTCTTCTTCGTTAAGAAGGGGAATGACGATGGAAAGATTCATACGGTGCTTTAATGTACAGGCCGTTCTCTTTTAAAGATCAGTCCTGAGATTAAGGAGTAAATAAATCCGAAAAATGCACTCATTACTATCCAGAATGCACCTCCCAGGAAGGGGTTGGAGAATTTCTCCGCAAAGCCCATGGCCATTTCTACCTGTTCTTCGGTGATATTTGGATTTTGCTTGTACATATTCTCTCGTGCCACATCCAGCATTTTAGCCGGAAATTCCGGATCGATCAGGTAAACAAAGATGAGGTTATATACCAGGTATACGAGACCGCTAATGATAGCTGCCGTCACACCCACTTTTAGAGCGCTTCCCAGAGATAAATAACCACCGTTGGCCTTGCGATACGAATGCACCACATACCCAATGTAGAGAGGGAAGATGAGGTAGAAAAGATACATTGGCCATTGTACACCTTCCTGTAACATACCGGTTACGTACATTACCACCACGATCACAATTAGAAGAAGCCCCAATACAACGCCCAGGGGAGTGGCAAATTTTAATGTAGAGATATTTGTGTCCATATTGAAGTTTTTTGGTCTGCCATAGCAGGCAGCTTGGTTTGGTTTGTTAGTTAACAAAGATAGTAAAACGTTACATTTGTTTTAACATGTGCTTTTACGTATAAACTTGAAAGCACATATTCAGATAAATAGTGATAAATCGTAAATATTTATTGTGTATTTCTGAATATTGCTTAAATTTGCACACTCAAAAATTGAGCGAATACGTAAACGTAAAGAAGATGAAAAAAGATATCCATCCGGAAAATTACAGATTAGTAGCTTTTAAAGACATGTCTAACGATGATGTTTTTATCACAAAGTCTACTGCAAATACCAAGGAGACCATTGAAGTTGACGGAGTGGAATATCCTTTGGTGAAAATGGAAATTTCAAGAACTTCGCATCCTTTTTATACAGGAAAAGCGAAACTGATAGATACAGCAGGGCGTATCGACAAGTTCAAGAACAAATACAAGAAGTTTAGTAAAGAAGTGGCGAAAGAGGAAGAATAATCTTTCGTTCAATAAGATTTCAAAAAGCCTTCGGTCACCGAAGGCTTTTTTTATTAGCTTTGAACACAGAACACACCCTTATGAATTACATCCTATTCGACGGAAGCGTTCGCGACCAGCTTTTGCCTTTTACCTATACGAGGCCGGTGGCCGATATCCGTATAGGAATACTCACCATTAGAGAAAAGTGGGAAAAACACCTGGGATCAACCACCACCACCGTTACCGAAGATCATCTCGCAGTACGATGGCCTTTGGTAGAATTTGAGGAAAATGTATTGATAAATGGCTCCTTTTTACCCACTGCGAACCTGGTGAAGATGATCCAGAGCCTTAAAGCAGGCCAGGCCATATTTCACGAAGATGAAGCGGTAGCATTTTTTACTTTGGAAGGGCAAGAGGCAGATCTCGAATCGTATGAAAAAATTGAATATGCCGATGAAGACCTGTTCCGTATTGAACATACCTGGGATATCTTTTCGAAGAATCATGAAGCTATCAAGCGTGATTTCGAATTATTGACCAAAGGCCGAAAATCGCAACCCATTCCCAAAACTGCTACAGCCTTCCATCCAGAGCAGATCTTTATTGAGGAAGGTGCTAAATTACCGCTATGTTCCCTCAATGCTACAGATGGCCCTATTTATATTGGTAAAAATGCCGAGATCATGGAGGGTGCATTGATCAGAGGACCTTTTGCGCTTTGTGAAGGAGCAACAGTGAAAATGGGAAGTAAGATTTATACCGGTTGCACCATCGGGCCCTTCAGTAAAATTGGTGGAGAAGTGAACAATTCGGTTTTATTCGGGTATTCTAATAAAGGTCACGACGGATTTTTAGGTAATTCGGTTCTTGGCGAATGGTGTAATATTGGTGCCGACACCAATACATCCAACATGAAGAATAATTATGCCACCGTACGCTTGTGGGATTATAATAAAGAACGCTTTGCCGCTACCGGACTTCAGTTCTGCGGACTAATGATGGGCGATCACAGCAAATGCGGGATCAATACCATGTTCAATACAGGTACAGTTGTAGGGGTAAGTGCAAATATCTTCGGAAGTGGATTCCCTCGCAATTTCATTCCCAGTTTCAGTTGGGGTGGAAGTCATGGCACCACCACCTATCAAACTCCCAAAGCCTTCGAAACAGCCAGGGAAATGATGGCCAGGCGAGGAGTGGAGTTCACCGAAGAAGACGCGAATATCCTCGAATACGTTTTTGAAGCGACCGCGAAATACAGAAGGAATTAAAATTTCCTTATTCTTTAACTAATTTACGGGTAATGCGCCATCCGTTCGATAGTTCAATTTCCACTATGTATATCGCAGCCGAAAGTGTTGATAAATCCAGTGTTTGCGATTTTGAAGAAACATCATAAAACGCATTCAATTGTCGCCCCTGTAGGTCGTATAGTATGACCGAGGTTATATCCTGTATAGGCGATTCCATATGTAATAGATCTGAAGTTGGATTCGGATAGATCGAGATCGCTTTTTCAATATCGAATTCCTGAGTGAACAGTGAATCCTCACGAATCTTCAAGGTATATGCATCTGTGTTGCCATTGGAAACAAGCGAATGTGATGGGTCGAAGAATAATTCACCTCCAAAACCGCCGGTAACATACATGATATTTTCATAGACCTTTAGATCGGAAATCCACGCATGCTGGTCATTGCCCAGGAAAAATACATTTAAAACCTCGCCATTGGTGGGATCAACGTTTAGAAAAGTAACATAAAGGTTGGTAGAAGTAAAGGAATACGGCACAGAATTTATTTCAAAATTTATTGTCCCATAAGGATTGATCGCGTATATGAGATCTCCCTGTTCATTTATCCATACCAAATTCGAATGTCGTTTTATATTACCCTGTGCAACCACGATCTGATGAGGCCCATCAAATTGCTTCGCCCAGATCATGTCACCATCCGAAGACATTTTAGCGATGAATGGCACGTTATAATCGGGGCAAGATGACGTACAGGGTGGAACCCCGGAATCCAGGATGAAATTCGATGTGCCCGGTTCCAGATTTATGTAAAAACTGTAACCACCGGTTATATAGATATCGTCATTCGAATCTATGTCTAGTGAAAATATGTGTTCATTACCTATCCCAAGAAAAGGCCCGGGATCGTGTCCTTCGGCTGTTCTCGCCCATAGAAAATTTCCAGAATTATCTAATTTTAGAATAAACAGGTCCTGGTTGGTGCTCGGACTTGTAAACAAAAATTGCCCTGGCCCGGGATCGAAATCCACGTCGGTACCATAATACGACCCTGCGATCAAAATTTCATCAGTGGGGGTAAATAGAGATTCGGTGATATTGAAAGAATCTTCCAGCGGGGCTAACAACGTTTCAGCCCAAAGGAATTCACCGTCCTTATCTATTTTAAGAAAGAAGGCTGACCCTCCAGGACCGTTTATCAAATGCTCGCCGACTCCAAAGTCCAGATCGATGGTAGATTGAAATTCGCCCGCTAAAAAAACATTCTCGTTACTATCAAAACTTATGCTTTGAATATTTGTATACTGGTTAGCGGACACATTTTCAAAAGCCTCTCCCCAGATATATTCGCCATCATTATTCAATTTAACAATATAAGATTGCTCGAAACCTAAGGCAGAGTTTGTTCTGATATCCTGGTTTGGCCCCGGGTCCAGGTCGATCGAACCTTCGAAATAAGCAGACAGATATATGTTGTCTTCCGAATCGATGAGCATAATAGGGTATTCGGTGGCTGCATCTGAAGTAAAAACTCTTGCCCATAAAAAATTTCCGTCTGCGTCAAATTTTTGGATAAATGCATCACCAAACAGGCCTGCGGTGAAATCGAAGTTATTCGAATTTGGATCGAAACTTACAGTATCTCTGAAAGAACCAGAAACAAATACATTTCCCTGGCTGTCGGTTTCAATAATCCGCCCAATGTCAACAGGACCCGGACCCCCTGTACCGTTTACCCATTCGACGGTTTGGGCATGGGAGTTATAAAAAAATAGGTAAATAAAGCTAAAAAGTAAAATATTTCTGATCATCCGCTATTATTGTGATAGTTCCGCAAAATAGAATTATTTCAGCAGTTGACATAAAAATTATAGATTTTTAATCACTGTATTGAGGGCTAGTTCGGCCACTTGAACGACCGGATAGGATCCATTTCATAGAAGAACAGGAAATAGGATAGCACGATAACCAAAAGGAGCATTACAGACCAAAAAACCAATCTGAATCGTCTGCGATTCCTGGCTTTTTCTGCAAATAATTTTTTCTGAAATTCGGCGTACTCATGAGTTTTCATTTCAGTATGATCATCAAATTTTTTGTACCCACTAGGCATGGAACGAACTTTAGGATCGGATAGCCGTCTTCGTTTACTTTTCTGTAATTCGTTAAAGCGATATACCCCGATTTTGCCTTTTGTACTCATGAAACGGTTTTATTATTGGTAATGGAGGATATTCATTTCGTTACAATAAATAGGATCATTCCGCTTTGCGAACCCTTTTAAGCACCAGGAAATTCTGCGGATTGATCCCCAGGCCACTTACTTTCTTATTCACGAAACGGATCGCCATATCGTAATACAAAGGCACCACCGGGGCATCGGAAATAATGATCGAATCCATTTGAGTATAAAGAAGTTTCCGCTCCTCAATATTCGAAATATTGAGCGCGCGAACATACAGGCTATCAAAAGCCTCGTTCTTGTAATGTGTATAGTTGGGGCCATTGGGAGTGAAATTCTCACTGTAAAAGAGGCTAAGATAGTTTTCGGCGTCGGGATAATCTGCGATCCAGCTTGCCCTGAAGATATCCAATTCACCCGAACTCTTCATTTGTCGTAAGGTGGAAGGAGGCATGACATCTACTGTAACAGACACCCCTAGCTTTTCGAGCTCCCGCTGAATGTATTCGCAAATATCAAGATACTGACTGTTAGTACCTATTATGATCTCCAGATCGGTGTCGCCCGTCTCTGTTTTGTATTGTTCTATTAACTCACGCGCCTTGTTGGGGTTGTAGGTATAGCCTTCAATTTCATTAAAACCCGGAAGGCCTTTGGGGATAAATCCGTTATTAGCCGGAATTCCCATCCCATTTCTTAAGAAAGTCACCATTTTCTCCCGGTCGAAACCGTAATTCACAGCCTGCCGTAATAATTTGGATTTGATCTCGGGGGTATCTGCTCCCATAAAGAATCCAAGATATTCGGTGTTGAGATAAGGCGCAGTAATAAGTTTTACCCTGTCCTTATATTCTTCCTGTAATTCACCAGTGGTGGTGATGATCTCATCCTTATACGAATTGTCCAGGCCGGAGACAAAATCTATCTTTTCCTGTGCGAATTGCAGAAATTCACTCTGTTTATCGGGCAAGAAGGTAATGGCAATGGCTTCCAGGTAAGGTAATTGTTCACCATTCTCATCGATCTCGAAGTACAAAGGGTTCTTCCTAAGCACTAATTTTACATTTTCTTCCCAAAGTTTAAATTGGAAAGGCCCGGTTCCTACGGGATTTCTCCTGAATTCGCTTCCATAGTATTCCACGGCTTCCTGTGGTACAACAGAGAAGTATCGCATCCCCAGCATACCGAGGAAAGGAGGGAAGGGGCGCTGCAGTAATATCTTAAAAACCGAATCGTTCTCGGCCTTGTACGTTTCCACATTGTTCATCACCCAGCTACCGGGAGACGCAACTCCGGGGTCTGTAAGGCGGGCGAAACTGTACTCGAAATCGTAAGCAGTCACCTTTCTGGTGCCTTGCTCGCCAAAAACCTCGCTTTTATGAAAATACACATCGTCTCTCAGGGTGAAATAGAAGGTGCAGGTACTATCTACAAATTTCCAGGATTTAGCAATGTCCGGTTGTACCTTAAGGGAATCGTCCAGTTGTATCAGGCCATTGAAAAGCTGATTGGTGGGCCATATAATCTGTGGGTTCCTGGCAAAGGCTGGATCTAGTGTGGGGATATTGCTGTGCTCGTTGTAGCGAAAAACGAGCGAGTCCCGCTGCTTATCGGTATCGGCAGAACAGCTGCCCAGCAGAATCAATAGCCAAAGCATGAATACAGATGGCAATAATCGGGTTATCCTTCGGGTAGTCCTTTCCATTTCTTTATGAGTCCGGTATAAAGATATATCAACACAAGGCCGATATCAAATAAGATTATGCTTGTATATTCCCCCAGGTATTCGAGGAGTACAAAGCAATAATTCTGTCCAGAGTCGATTTCCTTTATTCGGGCTGATGCTTTAGACATAGAGTAATTTGTTACTTAATTTCAGATGGACGTTTTAAGATGAATCTCTGGTTACCCAAGCATCTGATAATTCACTTTGGTAATTGTTCGTATCTTTGTGCCCGCCTGCTAAAATACACTAATGAACGCTAGCAAAAAAGTCGCATTTTATACCTTGGGTTGTAAGCTGAATTTCAGTGAGACTTCTACGATTGCCCGTGATTTTTCTTCGGAAGGATACGAGCGGGTGGACTTTGGTGAAGCGGCCGATATCTATGTGATCAACACCTGCAGTGTTACCGAAAATGCCGATAAAAGATTCCGCAGTATCGTGAAGCAGGCGCAGAAAGTCAATCCTGAAGCATTTGTAGCCGCAATAGGTTGCTATGCCCAATTAAAACCGCAGGAACTGGCCGATGTACACGGGGTAGACCTGGTACTGGGTGCCACCGAAAAATTTAAGATCACGGCCTATATTAACGAGCTATTGAGCACGCCGGAGCGAACCAGGAATGCCGGGGTGATCCATTCCTGTGAGATCGAGGAGGCCGATTTTTATGTGGGTTCCTATTCCATTGGGGACAGAACCAGGGCCTTTTTGAAAGTTCAGGATGGCTGTGATTATAAATGTACCTACTGTACTATCCCACTGGCCAGGGGAATTTCCCGTAGCGATACGTTGGATAACGTATTAAAGAACGCTGCCGAGATCTCTGCCCAGGGGATAAAGGAGATCGTACTTACGGGAGTGAACATAGGGGATTATGGCAAGGGAGAATTTGGAAATAAGAAGCACGAACATACCTTTTTCGAGCTTTGTCAGGCCCTTGATGAGGTAGAGGGTATAGAGCGACTTAGAATATCGTCTATAGAACCTAACCTCTTAAAAAACGAAACCATAGATTTTGTAGCTAGCTCTAAAACCTTTGTGCCGCATTTTCATATTCCCCTGCAGAGTGGAAGTGATGACTTGCTGAAATTAATGCGCAGAAGATATATGAGAGGGCTATATGAGGACAGGGTGAAGAAGATCAGGGATGTTATGCCGCATGCCTGTATAGGTGTGGATGTGATCGTTGGCTTTCCCGGTGAAACCGACGAACGATTTTTGGAAACCTATCACTTTCTCAATGAGCTGGATATTTCCTATTTACATGTTTTTACTTATTCTGAAAGGGATAATACCCCGGCAGCCGAAATGGAAGGGGTGGTGCCTAAATCGGTACGGCACAAACGCAGTAAGATGTTGCGAGGGTTGTCTGCCAAGAAGCGCAGGGCCTTTTACGAGCAACAGCTGGGAACAGAGAGAACGGTGCTTTTTGAGGGAGAGAACAAGGAGGGATACATACACGGTTTCACCGAAAATTACGTTAAGGTGAAGGCTCCGTGGAACCCGGAGTTGGTGAACACTCTACATGATATTATCCTAACGGAGATCGATGATGACGGTCTGGTACGTTTCGAATTTGCGGAGACAGAAGTACTGCGCCAGGGATAGAAATGGCATCCACGAACCGAAGGGAGTGATATAATGGATAGCCCGGTTCTACGGAGCGTTAGCTTCGTAGAAGGCGCCCAAAACTTCTTAAATACTTATTCCAACAGGCAGGAGGTCCTTGTATTTTCTGCGATTTTTACGCATAAATCCAGCGATCTCGGGACTAGTGGGAACAAGACTTATTCCACGATCTCTTACTTCGTCGAATACCGCCTTTATAAAAATATCCCTGAATCCCTGCTCTTCCATATCGTCTGGCATATCGAATTTGGTAAGGAATATCTTGCGATCCTGTAGGGCGTATTCTATGCGGGCCATATTGTCGCCCACTTCAAGTTCGAATTGTCTTAAAAATTCGTTATCGGTAATTTCTACATCTTCAATCATAGGGAGTATTTTTTTTTAATTCATTGGTACTTCTATAAGCAGGACACGGCTATCTTTTTCTGCCGTGATGGAGACCGAATTGGTATCCCAGACACCTATGGCATCCCTCTTATTAAGTGTCTCATTATCAACAACAATGGTGCCATCTATAACAAAGATATACGCGCCATTGGCTGGGTTGTTTAACTTATAATCTGTAATGGTTGTTTCTGAAAATTCACCAATGTTGAACCAGGCCTGCTGATGGACCCAAAGCTCATCTGCGGCTGCATGAGAGCGAGGTTTTACCACAGCGCTGAATTGGTTATTTTTGAGGAGAGGCGCGATCTTTTTCTGATCGTAACGAGGGGATACGTTCTCTTCTTCCGGGAAGACCCAGATCTGGAATAATTTCACGGATTGGGTGGTATTGGCATTCATTTCGCTGTGTTCAACGCCGCTGCCGGCACTCATGATCTGAATGTCGCCAGATTCTATCACTCCTTCGTTACCCATAGAATCGCGGTGTTTTAGGGCACCTTGCTGAGGAATAGTGACGATCTCCATATTCTGATGCGGGTGTTTACCGAAGCCCATAGCGGGTGCAACGATGTCGTCGTTTAGCACGCGTAGCTTCCCAAACTGAATTCTGTCCGGGTTAAAAAAATTAGCAAAACTAAAAGAATACCGGGCTTGTAACCAGCCATAATCCGCAGTGCCACGAGTGTCTGCCGGATGTAAAATCTTCTTCATAAAAACCCCAAATACGTGATGATAATTCTATCTTTGCACTACAAAGTTACGAAAAATCACTCGCCAAAATCGTTAGCTAGTTGTTAAAGCCCTATGTCTAAGCAAAAAACCCATGTTTATTTCGTTCCCGGGATGGCTGCGGGGAAGGAAATTTTTAAGAACATCCACCTGCCCGAAGACCGCTACGTCCTGCACATACTGGAGTGGTTGATCCCCGAGAGGAATGAATCTTTACTGAATTATGCCGCTAGGATGGCAGCCAGGGTAAAGGAGAAAGATGTGGTTTTGGCAGGCGTTTCGTTTGGAGGGGTGGTAGCACAGGAAATGGCAGCTTTTGTCAACCCAAGGAAATTAATCATTATCTCCAGTGTGAAATCTCGTGCCGAACTCCCCAGACGACTTAAAATCGCACGTAGGACGGCTGTGTATAAACTTATGCCAACTCGGTTAATGTTAAGTGCAGACGACCTTACTAAATTTGCTATAGGCCCCAGATCTAAAAAACGATTAAAACTCTACCAGGAATTTCTTCACGTGCGAGACAAGCGATATCTGGATTGGGCCATCAGGAATATGGTGTGCTGGCAGCGGAAGGAACCCCTGAGAAATATAATTCACATTCACGGAGATAAGGATATTATCTTCCCTATAAAGAATATCAGCGATTGTGTTGTGCTGGAAGGAGGGACTCATATTATGCTTCTGGATAAGGGTAGCCGGGTATCCGAAAAAATAATTGCTGCCATCGAAGAATAAGAGCAGTAAAACTTTAATTAGCACCTTCCTTTTTTTATCTTTAATAAAAAATTTAAGTCATGAGTATTTTATCAAAAATTGGATTGGTAACTGTTCTCTTTGGGGTGAGCAGTTTGTGTGTGAATGCTGTGCAGCAGGAGCCTGTAAAACCGAAAGCTGTTGAAAAAGCTGTGAACGACTATAATGTATATGCCGTACCTATCCCCGAAACGATGGATTTTGCGGGAGAGCCTGTTCCGCTGGACAATCCGGATATACGGGAAAGGCTGGACCGGGAACTGCTGGTAAATACTTATTGGCAATCTAATGGGCTGCTTATTTTTAAGCGTGCAAATAAATATTTCCCTATTATCGAACCCTTGTTGGCAAAACACGGACTCCCGGATGATTTTAAATACCTGGCGGTTGCCGAAAGTGCCCTGGAGAACAATCGTTCTCCGGCAGGTGCAGCGGGGTTCTGGCACTTTTTAAAAGGTACAGGGCGGGAATACGGTCTGGAGATCAACGATTATGTGGACGAGCGATACAATCTCGAACTGGCCACCGAGGTAGCCGCTGAATATCTGAAGAATTCGAAGAAGAAATTTGGTTCATGGACAATGGCTGCTGCTGCTTATAACGCCGGTAATGGAGGGATCCAGAAACAGGTAGACAGGCAGAAGGCTTCCAATAATTACTACGATCTGTTGTTGAATGACGAGACGAGCAGGTATGTATTCCGTATCCTAGCGTTTAAAGAGATATTGAGCAATCCTGAGAAGTATGGTTTTAATTTCCAACCCAGGGATTTGTATACAACCATCCCGACCTATAAGGTAAAAGTAGATACGGCCATTACCGATATTCCCGGCTTTGCAAAACAATTTGGTATCAATTATAAGATATTGAAGCTGCATAATCCGTGGTTGCGGGAAACCTACCTAAAGAATGCCTCTGGAAAGGAATATTTTATAGAAATTCCGGAGAAGGGATACTATAACACAGGACAATAAATGCGTATGACATTAATTCTTTCGTTAATCCTTATTGGATTACTAGCCGGGATGCTAAGTGGTTTTATGGGAGTAGGAGGTGGCGTGGTAATGATCCCCTTAATGATGTTATTTTTAAGCTATGATCAGCATCAGGCGCAGGGGATGAGTCTGGCCGTACTTGCTGTACCGGTAACTTTTTTAGCAGCGTATACCTACCACAAGGCAGGCCACGCTATCGAATGGAAATATGCCCTGGTTATTGCAATCTTCTTTGTAGTAGGAGGATATATTGGATCTAAGTTCGCGGTGTCACTCAATCAGCAGGTATTGAAACGGATCTTTGCCCTAATACTTGTGGTTGCAGCGGTAAAATTATTTCTGTCGAAGTAGTTTAATCATGTGTAAACGGATCGGCCGTTTTCCCATCCTCTTTATTTAAGATAAGTGACAGGCCGTTCATGAAGGTCTGGTAATGCTCATTGTACGAAGTAGTGTAATCCTTTTCGTAATGATGGTTCATATTCCTTCGAACATCCAGGATGCGTTTTGATTCGTCCATTATAAAAGTGGTAGGAAATCCCAGGCTGTGTTTCATGGTTTTAATGGTGAAGTCGTTGGTGTTCTCCATTTCGTCCACGTACAATAAGGTGATATTTTTACTGTAGTGCTTTTTAAGTTTCATGATGGCATCTTTGGGGCCCCAGAAAAGTACTACGATGTCCACTTCCTTATGATATTGATCTGCTATGGTGTTCAGGGCCGGGATCTCCCCAGAGCTGGTTGCCACCCAAAAGGCAGTGGTAATAAGATAAACCGGCTTTTCGAAGGCATACATTTCAGATCGCTTTCCGTTTACTTCACGCAGTTTGAAGTTATTCATATAACTATCTTTTATCACGTGGTCCACCAGCGAATCGAATAAGAACTGAGCCCGTTCCAGATCGGCTTTACGATAGGCGTAATTGGCAAGGTTCTTATACTTTTTTATGTTCTGTCCGATCACATCAGAAAACAGGGATTTCTTCGCAAAATCCTGGGGGAACGCGGAAACGGAAATCAGCAGGAAGAGCATACGTAAAGTTTTCCCCATAGGTCGCGATTTGGTTAGTCTGCCAAAGGTAACGAGGAAAGAAGGAATTTAGATTAAATTATCGATAAAGTGTATAAAAATATCGATAAAGTACCTATTCACGTGAGAATAATCCTATAAATTTTAAGAAAACTTAAACAGGGGCCTATCGTCTTCGACCGCCTCGGCCAAATTGCTGTCGCGGTTGTCCGGCGCGTTTCATCTGCTGCTTCATCATTTTGATCTGCTCGTCCAGCATGTTCTGCTTGTCGAGTTTTTTTGCTTCGGTGAGCAGCATCTCGGCTTCCCGTTTTCTGTTCTTGGTCATGGCAATACCTGCCAGGTTGAGCTTCACCATGGCCATATCGGTACTCATGGAGAGTCCCAGTTTTTCTGCCTTTTTGAAATATTTCTCCGCCTCATTCATATTAGTTTGAGAGACCATGAGACCGTTGAGGTAGTTGTAGTAGCCTTGTTGTTTGGTAACCAGGGCAGCTTCCGGGTTCTTGATCCTGTCAAGCCATTTTTTAGCGCCTTCGAAGTTTTGTTTCCGAAGTTGAAGAAAGGCAAGTAAAATAAGCTCGTTCTTGTAATACAGAAAAATAAAGATCAGTGCAAGGAGAATGAACATGATCCCGTTTCCAATATTGGTCTCGTAGAACTGCCAGACTGCTGCACCAATCGATGCCGCTGCCAAAACGAGTTTGATGTATTTGTTAAACATAAATTATAGTCTTTTGTAAGTAATTATCGCATCCAGAGTAGTATCGACCTCGACACCACCCATGTCGTTCATTGTAGTAATACCTTTTGTTTGTTGTTCTACCTTGAGTGATCGTAGAAACCCGTTGTCTGTGGCTATTACGGCTACACTATCCTGCGTACCCTCTAATTCCATGACCACCGAATCGTCGTTGGTTTTCATTTGTACTGTAGCAGTACCGGAAAGCACAAATTCTGAATCGTTATACGAATCCAGTGTCCAGGTATTCTGAGCTTTCATATCGCCTGTATACTCATTTTGCCAGCTATCGGATACGGCAACCTTCGATGCAGGAAACAAGTAGGTAAGTTGTTCTATACTTTCGGAAAGACTTTCAGAGCCAAACTGGCCTGAGACTCCTTCCTTTATTAATTCCCTGGTGAAATTATCCTCGATCCCGGCGTTCTTAACCATATTATCAAGCAAAGCTTCAACACCGTCGAGGGACGTGATCTTACCGTCCTTCCGAAGGGTGATATAGAACGGGACATCGATCAATCCTTTAAAGACATTTGCTTCTATATCTTCTTCATCGGTCTCCCTGCTCGTATCCACATCGTTAAGTGTTCCATAGATATCAGATTCGGTCTTGAACATAAAGTTTTGGAAGGAGGTTCGGATAATATAGGAGTCTTCCGTAATTTCCTGTACTTTGAAATCGAAAACCCCTGCCAGGGTGTTTGTCATATTGTGATCTTCGCCTTCCATGGTCATTTTTATATTCTGAACGGCTTTTTGCGCGATCTTAAAACTATCTCCCAATTTAAGTTGGTAGGAGAGTTCGTGTTGCGCTTGGATTGCCGTACTTCCGAAGTAAAACAACAGCAGGAAAATGTATAAGGAATTTTTCACTTAGGTTTGTTTTTTGAAGGGTTCAAAGGTATGAAAAACAATCCTAAATATTTTTGTTCTTGTGTTTGGGAAAGTAAAAAATGATTGTATATTTGCACCCGACTTTCAGAGAAGGTCTATACAAAAGTATATTTCAGAAGATTTAAGCTAATTTACAATGAAAAGAACATTTCAACCGTCGAAGAGAAAGAGACGTAACAAGCATGGGTTTAGAGAGCGAATGGCATCTGTAAACGGTAGGAAGGTATTGGCTTCTCGCAGAGCGAAAGGCCGAAAGAAATTATCTGTTTCTTCTGAACCTCGTCACAAAAAATAATGTTGATAACTCATAAATAAAAAGGTGTTGTTTTAATAGCAACACCTTTTTTTTATACCCTGTCGCGCCGTAATTTTAGCGCAGTAAAAAAAGTACACTAAAAATGCCCAAAAACAACGCTTTAAAATCCATTTTAATTATCGGTTCTGGTCCCATCATCATTGGTCAGGCCTGCGAATTTGATTACTCCGGATCGCAATCGTTGCGATCGTTAAGGGAAGATGGCATAGAAACCATTCTTATCAATTCGAATCCGGCCACGATCATGACAGATCCTACCATGGCCGATCACGTTTACCTGTTACCTCTCAATACCAAATCTATCGTTAAGATCCTGAAGGAGCACCCCCAGATAGATGCCGTACTGCCAACCATGGGTGGGCAAACGGCGCTTAATTTATGTATAGAGGCAGATGAAAAAGGGATATGGAAGGATTTTGACGTGGAGATCATTGGGGTGGATATTGCTGCTATCAATATTACTGAAGACCGGGAACAGTTTAAAAACCTGATGAATAAGATCGGGATCCCAGTGGCACCTGCGAAAATCGCAAACTCTTTTCTGAAAGGGAAAGAGATCGCCCAGGAATTTGGATTTCCGGTGGTAATTCGTCCTTCTTTTACACTAGGTGGTACGGGGGCTTCTTTTGTACACACCGAAGATCAATTTGACGAACTACTTACGCGTGGTTTGGAAGCTTCTCCAATTCACGAGGTTCTTATAGATAAGGCACTACTGGGCTGGAAAGAATACGAGCTAGAATTACTGCGGGACAGTAACGATAATGTGGTGATCATCTGTACCATTGAGAATATGGACCCCATGGGGATTCACACAGGCGATTCCATAACTGTGGCTCCAGCCATGACTCTTAGTGATACCTGTTATCAGCGAATGCGGGATATGGCTATAAAGATGATGCGAAGTATAGGGGATTTTGCAGGAGGTTGTAATGTGCAGTTTGCTGTGAGTCCGGATGAGAAGGAAGAGATCATCGCCATCGAGATCAACCCGAGGGTTTCTCGTTCGTCTGCGCTGGCTTCTAAAGCCACCGGATACCCCATCGCAAAGATCGCATCTAAACTAGCCATAGGCTATCACCTGGATGAACTGGACAACCAGATCACCAAGTCTACTTCTGCTTTATTCGAACCTACCCTGGATTATGTGATTGTAAAGATTCCGCGATGGAACTTCGATAAGTTTGAAGGCTCCGAACGTACCCTTGGCCTCCAAATGAAGGCTGTTGGTGAGGTAATGGGAATTGGTAGATCTTTCCAGGAGGCTTTACACAAGGCTACTCAATCCCTTGAAATAAAGCGTAATGGTCTGGGTGCAGATGGGAAGAGCTATACCAATTACGATCAGATCATAGAAAAGCTTACATATGCAAGTTGGGACCGGGTATTTGTGATCTACGATGCCATCCAGATGGGAATACCTCTAAGCAGAATACACGAGATCACCAGGATCGATATGTGGTTCCTCAAACAATACGAGGAATTATATCAGCTGGAAAAAGAGATCTCCGGCTATACACTGGACACCCTTCCAAGAGAATTATTACTGGAAGCAAAACAAAAAGGATATGGCGACAGACAAATAGCACATATGCTTAAATGTCTTGAGAGCCAGGTGTACAACAAAAGGGACGAACTAAATATTCAGAGAGTTTATAAACTGGTAGATACCTGTGCGGCCGAATTTAAAGCCGAAACTCCTTATTACTATTCCACGTTCGAAAATGAAATGGTTACTGCCGATGGTAAGGAATATGCCGAGAACGATAGCGTTGTTACAGACCGAAAAAAGATCATTGTACTGGGATCGGGACCTAATCGTATTGGCCAGGGGATCGAGTTCGATTACTGCTGTGTTCACGGAGTACTGGCCGCCAGTGAGGTGGGATACGAAACGATCATGATAAACTGTAACCCGGAGACTGTATCAACAGATTTCGACGTGGCCGATAAGCTATACTTCGAACCGGTTTTCTGGGAACATATATACGATATTATCAGGCATGAGAAACCGGAAGGTGTGATCGTGCAACTTGGCGGACAAACCGCCCTAAAGCTTGCCGAAAAACTGGATCGATACGGAATCAAGATCATGGGTACCAGCTACCAGGCTCTGGACCTGGCCGAGGACAGGGGAAGTTTTTCAACCTTATTAAAGGAGAACAATATCCCGTATCCCGAATTTGGAACTGCCGAAACCACAGAGGAGGCATTACAGCTTGCTGATGAACTGGATTTTCCATTGCTTATTCGTCCGTCCTATGTATTAGGTGGGCAGGGAATGAAGATCGTGATCAACAAGCAGGAACTGGAAGAACATGTGGTGGACCTGCTCAGAAAGATACCTAACAATAAATTATTACTGGACCACTATCTGGATGGAGCCATAGAAGCAGAGGCCGATGCTATCTGCGATGGTGAGAACGTTTATATTATCGGGATCATGGAGCATATAGAGCCGTGTGGAATTCATTCGGGCGATTCTAACGCTACTTTACCACCGTTCAATCTGGGTGAATTTGTGATGCAGCAAATAAAGGATCACACTAAAAAGATCGCGCTGGCGCTAAACACAGTGGGTCTAATTAATATACAATTCGCCATAAAGGACGACCAGGTGTATATTATCGAAGCCAACCCCAGAGCGTCCAGAACCGTTCCCTTTATCGCAAAGGCATATGGAGAACCTTACGTAAACTACGCCACCAAAGTAATGTTGGGCGATAAGAAAGTAACCGATTTTAAATTCAATCCGAAACTGGAAGGATACGCGATCAAACAACCGGTATTCAGCTTTAATAAGTTCCCGAACGTGAATAAACAACTCGGCCCGGAAATGAAAAGTACCGGGGAGAGCATTCTCTTTATAGATAGCTTAAAGGATGACGAATTCTATGAATTGTATTCCCGAAGAAAGATGTATCTAACTCGATAGAAACCAGGTATATATAGTACCAATAACTCCGGCTCGCCCGGAGTTTTTTTTTGATTTAAGTAGGAAATAATCGATCAGGGTTGTTTTATACATATAACCTTATTAACCTTTAATTAATCGATTATGAAAAAGTTTTTACTTGTCATTGCCCTCTTCGTTACAATTTCTATTTCCGCACAAACCACTTTCGATATCGACTGGGAAGTTGGTGTAAGTGGCGCTCCGGCCAGCCCAACGGTCGAAATAGGGGATACTGTACGATGGACATGGACAGATGGCCTTCCCCACAGTGTAACCAGCGATCCCGGGAGTCAGCAGGCTTTCGACAGTGGTATTATTACCGGAATGGGGACACAATTCTCATTTACATTCACAGAACTGGGAACCAACGACTACGGTTGTGACGTACATGCCAATATGGTGGGTACAGTTACCGTACAGGATATCCTGTCTGTAGAGGAGAAATTTGTAAAAAGCTTAACTTTTTATCCCAATCCTGCCAGCGACCAATTACACATCTTCTCACTCTTGAAGATAGATAGTTATAAAGTACATAATCTTGCAGGCCAGCTTGTAATGCAGAACGTTGACGAAGGAAATTTCAGCACCCTGGAAGTGTCCGCCTTACAGCCGGGAATCTACTTTGTACAGGTAAACTCCGGAGATCTGTCTCATACTACCAAAGTCGTAATACAGTAAGTAAAACCGGTAATGAGATTACTTAATAGAATAGTGATAGGAACAGCCATGTTCTTTCTACTACATGGCTGTACTACCAGGAATATCGACGAGCTGATGCCTGTACAGCAGGAGGTGCCTGTAGATCTGGTAACTTTCCAGGACGTACGTTTTGTATTTGATAATATTTGCCAGCAATGTCATTCTAACCCGCCGCAAAACGGGGCACCTATGCCTTTGGTGACTTATACAAATGTAAAGCAGGCAGTGGAGAACCGTGGATTGCTGGACAGAATAAGTCGTCCGGAAGGAGCCCAGGGACTCATGCCACTGGGCGGCCCCAGGCTTCCTCAGGCTACGATCGATCTCATTTTACAATGGAATAACGACGGACTCCTGGAAAACTAATCTAAGCCCGATGAAGAAATTACTATTTATTCTCAGCGTATTGATGCTCGTTTTCGTTTCAGCTTTTGGCCAGTCTAAACTGAAAACCAAAAGTGGAACGATTAATTTCGAAGCCTCTGTACCTTCCTTTGAAGAGGTTAGAGCGATCAATAAGGATGTAAGTGCCATCCTGAACACCGAGACAGGGGAGTTTGCCGCCCTGGCGTTGATGAAAGGGTTCCGATTTAAGATCGCACTTATGGAGGAACACTTTAATGAGAATTATGTAGAATCCTCAAAATTCCCAAAGGCGGTTTTTAAGGGTACCATTGTTAATTTCAATAAGGATGCAGTGAGTGACACTCCTACGGAATTCAGAATCAATGGCAGTATAACACTTCATGGTGTAACCCGGGATATTCATGTCCCGGTGAAGATATGGCGGGAAGATCAGTTTACGGTTCTATCTACAGATTTTAAACTGAAGCCAACCGATTTCGACATTAGAATACCGGCAATCGTGAGTAAGAAGGTCGCTGAGGAGGTGGAGGTCAATGCCAATTTCTCTCTATCCAATTAGCATGATGAATCGAAAATCCATAATCGTAATTGTAGCTTTTATAACGGTGATAGGTGTTGTAGGATATAAATATCTATATCAGGATCACCGGGAGATCGATTCGGAAGACGTAGTAGCGGCTTTAACTTCAGAATCCATTTCAGAAATATTTAAACAAAATGCGGCCAACGATCTACTCAATGCAACTGTAAGTGTAAAAGGAGTGATTTCTGAAGTTGCCGGAAGTACCATAACGCTAGACGATAAAGTGACGTGTAGCTTCACCAAAGAGATCTCCGGATTTAAGATAGGTGAGACACTTACGGTAAAAGGGCGTTGCATTGGTTATGACGACCTGTTCGAACTAGTAAAATTAGATCAATGTTCTCTCTTAAATCAAAACTGATGAAACTAAAATATCTTGTATTATTTATACTACTGCCACTGGTTGGATTCGCCCAGGATGACCTGCTCGATGCCCTGGAAAGTGAGGTTGTTGAAGACAAAACGGTCGATGCAGCCTTTAAGGGACTCAAGGTGGTTAATTTCGAATCTACTAAGCTGGCACATAAAAAAGATTTCTATTTTATCGTATCTCACCGGTTTGGTACCGTAAAAAATGGTTTCGATGATCTTTTTGGCCTGGATGAGGCCGTCACACAACTTAAATTTATATACGGACTTAACGACTGGCTAAATCTTGGTGTCGCCCGAAGTTCGCTCCAAAAAACCTACGGCGCTCATGTTAAATACAGGATCATCGGGCAACAGAAGGATGGGTTTCCCCTAACGGTTGTGGGTTACAATTTAGTGACGATAAACACCGGGCTAGACGAAGATATGTTCACTAATTTCGAATTTAGTGATCGCCTTACTTATACCTCTCAGGCACTTGTTTCAAGGAAAGTTTCAAACAAGCTTTCACTATTAATAGCCCCCACGTATATTCATGAGAACCTGGCTACACGCAGTGTAGTGGTACTTGCAGACGACAGCTCTCTTAATTTCGATGAAAAAAACGACCAGTTTGCATTGGGATTGGGTGGCCGATATAAATTAACTACTCGCTGGAGTATAAATATGGATTATGGGCTACATCTAAACCGAAATGACAACTCAAATTTTAAAAATCCGTTCTCGGTAGGGGTCGACCTGGAAACCGGAGGACATGTATTCCAGATGCATTTTACCAATGCACAACCCATGTTCGAGGACGGATTTATAATCCGCGGTGCAGGAGACTGGGGTGATGGAGATTTTTATTTCGGATTTAATTTAAGCCGGGTGTTTTAGGATTCGGTGCCCTGTTGTTCGCATTAGAGATCGTAAGACAAGATCACTCTATGATCCTTCAGTTCCTCTAAATAGTCTTTTACAACAAAATTTGTATCGTGAAAGATATGCTTCCTGTCTCGTTTTGTGCGCAATTCTTTAGCACTACGGATAAATCGCCTTACTTCTTCATCGGATCGCAGTTCGAGCCCGGGCACCGTAATATTGTTCCCGGCTTCGTCCTTCGCCACCATAGTGAAATAAGAAGAATTACAATGTTTCGTATGCCCGGTATGTATGTTTTCCGCTTCCACACGAATCCCTATGATCATACTGGTTCTACCCACATAATTAACCGAAGCCTTCATCACAACCAGTTCTCCTACCTCGATCGGATTTAAGAAGTTCACGGTCTCTACCGAGGCGGTGACACAATAATTCTTGCTGTGTTTAGAGGCACAGGCAAAAGCGATCTGGTCCATTAGGGAAAGGATATAACCACCGTGGATCTTTCCGTTGAAATTGGTATGCGAAGGCAGCATTAATTCGGAAAAAGTAACCTGTGATTCTTCTATTTTTTTAAATATGGTTTCCATGTGCTCGGGCTGTTTCTGTTCAATCTTCCTCCTCGGCCCGTTTGAGGAGTTTCTCATCTATATGTTTACTCGCTTTAGCCCCCAGTTTTTTCAGGTTTTCAACCCTTCGGATGAGGTTACCGCGGCCGGTAAGCTTTTTCATGGCGCTTTCGTAAGTGCCCTGCACCGTCCCAATCTGCTTACCTACTTTTATTAGCTCATCGGTTAGATTTGTAAAGGAATCGTATAGCGCTCCTGCCTCTTTAGCGATGGCCAGGGCGTTCTGTGTTTGGCGGTCGTTCTGCCAGAGGTTATCTACCAGGCGAAGTGCTGCAAGCAGGGTAGAGGGAGTAACGATTATGATCTGTTTGTTAAAAGCTTCTTCGTAAATATTAGGTTCGTTGGCAGCGGCAATCGCAAATGCGGGCTCAATAGGAACAAACATAAAAACGGTATCGGGGCTTTCATCCATGAGGTATTGGTACTGTTTATTGCTAAGGTCCTCAACATGTTTCTTAATGGAAGCGATGTGTTTTTTTAAATGACCTTGTTTCAGCTCTTCATCTTCTTCGGAAACAAAGCGTTCGAAATCCACCAGGGAAACCTTACTATCCACGATCATCTTCTTCCCGTCTGGCAGATGAATAAGTACATCTGTTTGAAGTCTTTTTCCCTGGGAATTGGTGTGGCTATCCTGAATGGTATATTCCCGGCCTTTTTCGAGTCCGGATTTTTCCAGGATACGCGTAAGAATTAGCTCTCCCCAGTTTCCCTGCATCTTAGAATCTCCTTTAAGGGCTTTTGTAAGATTGTCGGCCTCCTTACTTATCTGCCTGTTTAATTCGGAAAGGTGTTTTAACTGCTCTTTAAGCTCACTGTGCCGCCCTACGCTTTCCTTGTTGCTGTCTTCTACCTTCTTTTCGAAGGTCTTTATTTTTTCTTGCAGTGGGTTGAGAAGGATCTCCAGGTTCTCTCTATTCTGTTTGGTAAACTTGCTCGACTTTTCATCGAGGATCTTGTTGGCAAGATTCTCGAATTCCTTGGTGAATTTCTCCTGGAGTTTTTCTACTTCCTCCTTTTGTTCCCTGTTTTTTATTTCCAGGTTTTCGAATTCGGTATTACGCCTAACTAATTCACTATTCAGAAATTCTTTTTCCTTCCTTATCTGTTCGCGTTCGTTCAAGATATTTTCAAGTCGCTCCTGTAATCGTTCCTGCTGTAATTGCGATTGGTCCAGCCGTTCTTCCATTTTCCCTGTCTCGGCCTTTTGTTTTAGGCGAGAGATAAGGTTGCCAATAAAAGCTCCAATAAGCAAACATATACCGGCTAATAATAAAAATAGAAAGGTTTCACTCATGTGTGTGTAGGGTATAAGCGGGAATTAGAAATCTTAATTTCAAAGATAATTAATTCTTAATGGTAAACCGACCGTTGGAAGCGTCAAATTCTATGGTATCCTCGGGGAAGAGGTTATTAAACTTTCCATCCTCGATTAGCTGTTGCGGAGAACCCTGATGAATGCCCAAATCATCCATGACGAGCATTACATCGGCCAGTTGTATGCCAAGATCGATCTCATGGGTTGAAAAAAGTACTGTCTTTCCATTTTCGGAAGTGAGTCTTTTCAGTAATTTTAATATGTACGCCCGGTGGTACAGGTCTAAATGTGTAGTAGGTTCGTCTAAGAAGATCAGCGGAGTGTCCTGCGCCAGGGCCCGTGCTATTACCACACGCTGCATTTGTCCGTCGCTAAGCTCATAGCATTTTCTGTTCTCGAGTGGGGTAGTTTCGGTGGTGCTAAGGGCATTATCGATCATTTCCTTATCCTTTTCAGATAAAAATCCAAAACTCCCTGTGTACGGTTGCCGGCCCAATGAAACCAATTCTCTTACGGTAAGATTCCCGGAAGCCGGTGCTTCGGTAAGAACCACACTAAGCTGTGTTGCACGTTCAAGGCTGGAATAGCCGGATAGTTCCTTACCACAGATCTTTATACTTCCCTTTAGTTTTGCCTGCATCCCGGAGAGGGTTCTCAGTAATGTAGATTTCCCTATCCCATTGGCACCTACCAGAGCAATTAGATTACCACTTTCAATGCTGAAATTAATAGGCTTGGCTACGGCAAGGGCTTTTTTCCTTCGGAAGTATCCTATCGAAAGATCGTTTACAGCAATGGCGATATGCTTACTTTCCGAAGTCATTAAAATAATAATTTACGTTTCCGAACTAGTAACCAAATCACAACCGGAGCACCAATCAATGAAGTGATGGCATTAATGGGCAATGTGGCTTCATTGAATGGAAGTTGTGCAACGGTATCGCAGATAAGCATTAAAATAGCACCGGTAAGCAGAACTGCAGGAAGCAGGACAAAATGATTGGAGGTGGTGAACAACTGCCTGGTTAAATGAGGTACAGCGAGGCCTACAAAGGCGATGGGTCCGGCAAAGGCCGTGATTCCTCCCGCCAGGATGCTTGTGGCCAGGATGATAAACAAAGTTGTTCTTTTTATACGAAGCCCCATACTTTTCGCATAATTCTCTCCTAACAGTAAGGCATTGAGTGATTTACAGCTAAAAAATGCTATCAGCACCCCAAGGACACAACAGAGTGCCAGGATAATAATACCCGGCCAGGACTGGTCTCCAAGGCTCCCAAAACTCCAGAAAATATATTGCTGAAGTTTTTCGGCTGTACTGAAATACGAAAGTACGGCCACAACTGCAGCGGTCACACTCCCAAACATCAGTCCTATTATTAATATAGCCATACTATCTTTTACGTGCAGCGTTACGGCGAGCACGGCAAGTAATACCAGGAAACTTCCCAGCGCCGATGCGATTACAAGGCTCCATTGGCTGAGCAACAAACTGCCCATAAATCCGCCAAAGGCTCCTGCGCCCAGTATGAGCAATGCCACCCCAAGGCTGGCTCCACTGCTCAATCCAAGTACGAAGGGTCCTGCCAGGGGATTGCGGAACAGCGTTTGCATAAGGAGACCACTAACCGCGAGACCGCTACCTGCCAGAATCGCAGTAAGGGCTTTTGGCAGGCGATACTCTATAATAATATATTCCCAGGTTGACTTCGAAGCACCTTGAGCGGTAAGGGAAGAGATCACATCGGCAAATGGAATACGCACAGATCCCAGGCTTATATTCAGAAGGAAGAATATGAGCAGCACCAATATTAGTACGATAAACCAAAGCTTATATGATCTACGGGTTTCCATTATTCAACTTGGGTAAAAAAGTACAATTGGTGATCTGGAAGGAGCTCGGGATGTAAAATTTTAATTATATCCTTTAGTACGATATCCGGCCTGTTGGGAGCGAGTTCGTAATAAAGTACGCCTCCGGTTTCACCTTTGTTGGCGGTAAATGTGTATACGTTTCCATTTTTCAGGGCCCGGAATTCGGTATATACCGGATGGGCTTCTTCAAATTGAGCTACCGTAACGAACTGCCCGGGACCAATCCAGAAATCGGCGTCTTTACCTTTATCCAAGACAGATTCTAAACTCATAGACAGGCTTCCGGTGCCTTCGGTTTCTTTCCATAGGTATTCGCCGTTGGCATCGGCTATAAATTGTGCTGCCCAGCTATCGCCCTGGGGCATGTACCAAACGTCTTTATACATGGCGCCGCTAAGTACCGTAGGCTTGGTTTTGGCCTTCCGGGCGAGCTCCATTGCTGCAAAATATTCTAATTCTATAACCTTAAAAATGCTATCTGCCTCTTTCTGTTTCCCAAATAAGGCCCCGAAGAACTTGATCCATTCCGCCTTTCCAAGAGGGTGTTTCTCGGTCCAATCTGCATTATAGATCACCGGGATTCCCGCTTTTTGAATATTGTCAATCGTTTTATTCGAACCGTCAACGGCAAAGCTCACAACGATTTCGGGTTCAAGATCTATAAGTACTTCGGTGTTGATAGACTCGTTTTGACCTAATTCTACGATCTTTCCCTCCGCAATGAGCTTGCGAGCATTTTTAGATGAGATATAATCGAGATTTGGAAAGCCAATTAGCTTATCGGTAACGCCCAGCATATCCAGGGAAGGAATATGAGTTGTGGAAGTTACCACTATAGATTCTACGGGGTATTTTAGTACTTTATGGAAGCCGGAGTCGTGCCAGGGCCTGTTGGTTTTTTGATCTTCTTCTTCACTCAACCCTTTTTTCTTCAGCTCGTAGGTAAACGATTCGTTAGAACCTGGCCAGGGGTTTTTTACCGTGAGGGTAATAAAATTATCGGCTTCATGAATTGAAAACCCTTCGGCATATTCAACGCTATTTGTACTAACTGTATCCCTAACAATGGAAGGAGAATTTTCGATCTCCTTACAGGAAAACATCATTAGCAGGGAAAGTGAAAATAAAATTAATCGCATGCCCAAAAATAACAGATTTATTACGTCTTCGTCTGAATTAAATCCTTAATTTCGTTTCGAATTTTGGTGAAGCACTTTATCCACAGGTGTTTCTTAAAAGGGAATTCGGTGAAAAACCGAAGCTGTTCCCGCAACTGTAAGCCGTCACAATACCATGTGATTGTGCCACTTCAAAACCACTGCCTGTAACAGGTGGGAAGGTAGCACAAAAGGCAAGCCAGGAGACCTGCCCAAATTCAGCTATTGTCGAACTTTCGGGATAAAGGTTTGGGCACTTCAGAAGTAAAATTTCTGAAGATCGTCGCAGGTAAACTGCATCTGTATTCCGTTTTAATTATTATTAAAATGAAACAATTTGTAATTGGATTACTCTTTTTGGGGTCGTTAACAACGCTTTGGTCCCAGGAAAGTGGAAAGGTAGAACAATTGGACAGCGTACTAATTGATACCAAATCGAGAATGAACGTTAAGAACAGCGGGAAAGTTGTGGCCAGGATAACATCCGATATGCTGGCACAGAACGAAGGCAGCTCTCTGGCAGAACTACTCAACGAGCTAAGCGGTATTGAGATCAACGGAAATTTGAGCAATGAAGGTCAGAACCTGTCTTACTTCGTTCGTGGAGGTAGCAACAGGCAGGTGGTGATCATGGTAGATGGCGTACAGTTAAATGACGCCTCCCAATTGGCTAACGATTTCGACCTGCGCCTGATAGACCTCAATAGGGTGGCGTCTGTAGAGGTGCTAAAAGGAGCCTCCAGTGTACTATACGGAAGCGGAGCCGCGACTGCGGTGATCCATATCCGAACTAAAAAAAGCGGGAAGAAAGATGTTTCTGCTATGGTGACAAGTTCTATAGGCACCAATCAGTCTGCAGAGAACCAAGATTTTAATCCTTCCCTTATAGAGAACCAGGTATCTGTAAACGGGAGCCCGGGGAAATTTTTCTACGCCCTAGATCTCTCTCATCGTTTTGCAGATGGGCTCTCGGCCATAGCCGCTCCGGAGGGTTCAGAACCCTTTGAAAGTGATCTGTATAACCGGTTCAATACCCGGCTTAATGTGGGATATAATATTACCGAGAAGATACAGCTTAGTCAGTTTGTGGCCATTGATAAGTTTAAATCGGATTTTGATGATTTTAGTTATATGGATGCCGATTACCGCACGATCAGCCAACAGCTGCGCAGAGGCGGTAACTTTAAATGGGCCTATAAAAACGGCTCGTTTGTGATTAACGATTCGTATTCGTGGGTAGAGCGGGAGATAGAATCTTCCTTCCCCGCTAAGTACGATAGCAAAGCCTACACTTTCGATACCTATTTCGATCACAGGTTTGGTAGTAATATTCACCTGGTAGCGGGGTTCAATGGAAATTTCAGTAGGATAAATTCGTATACCATACCCTTCGGGGGTGTGGCCTTCGAGCAGCAAACAGATTCTGAAGATGCAAATTTTAGCATACTCGATCCATATGTAAACGCTGTCTATGTTTCAGATTTTGGGTTTAATTTAAATGCCGGCCTACGAGTAAATATTCATAGTGCTTACGACAGCCATTTGGTATATCAGATCAATCCGTCTTACAGATTCGATATGGGCGAACATACGATCAAGTTATTGGGCTCTTACAGCACAGCTTATATAACTCCGTCGTTATTTCAGTTATTCGACCCCATCTATGGAAACCAGGCGTTAATCCCTGAGGAAAACAGAACGATCGAGGGTGGAGTTACTTATGGCTTCGGAAATGATCTTAGCTTTAGTGTAGTGTATTTTAACAGGAGGGAAGAAAATTACGTTGACTTCGTAAATGTGGACCCTGAGAATTTCGTTTTTCAATATTGGAATAGCGCTACCGAATTTAATGCGAGTGGTGTAGAAGTAAATACTTCAGCAAAAATTTCAGAAAAATGGACACTAAATGCCAATTATACCAACACTCAGGTAGATGAACGGTTTTCTTTACGAATCCCCGAACATAAGGTCAATGCCTCACTACAGTTTCGCCTGAAGGAAGGGACAAATTTCCAATTGAAATATCTGTTCACCGGAGAGCGGGAAGATATATTTTTCAATCCCGATACCTTTGAAAGCGAAAGTGTGACCCTGGATAGTTACGGCCTGATCGGGTTCAATTTTCGAACCCGGGTTAATGAGACGATAAGTTTATTTGCAGCTGTCTCCAATCTGCTGAATGAAGAGTACGAAGAACTATACCGCTATCAGGCACGAGGCAGGAATGTGCGGGTAGGGTTTAGTCTTGATCTTAACTAGTGGGTGTTTATTTCTCTGCGATCATTAGTTGGTACAGAGGAGAAGAAGCTTTGCTTTCGGAAACTTCTTCCAGCCCCGAACGATATGGTCTAACGGGCGAGGGAGATGGGAATATCTCTGCCAGAGCCGCCGCCAGCAGGGGTTCACTCATATCGCCCAGCTCACCGAGATTAGAATAATCTTCGTCCATGGCAACATCGGGTGCCAGGCCATCTATAAAATCTGTCACTCCATTGGCATTCGCTGTCTTAAAGACTAACGGTAGCATAGCGTATGTATGATCGGGATTAGCAAGCGTTCTGCTAAAATCTGGAGCCGGGGCATCGTACAGCAGGAATGATGCCTGAAATTTACCGGTAGTGGTTCCACCCACTTGTATCACATCAATATACGGATCGAGGCCGTTAATCACCATTTCACTTGCAGAGGCAGTTCTCCCGGTGGTGATGATATAGACTCGGTTAAGATTTAAACTGTTTATGGCCTCCCCCGTGGAGATGGTTTGGTTAAAGAGTCCGTCGCTGGCGTAGGCCGCTTGTCGGTCTTCGTTCCATTGTTCGGTATAAAAGATCTGGCCGTTAAACTGACCAGTAACCATACTGGCAAGATCGCTTGCCGTTTCTACCGAACCACCCCCGTTGTATCTCAGGTCGAGGATAACGTCTGTAACCCCGTCTGCCTGGAACTGGGCAAAAGCGGCATTGAGTTGGGGGTCGAAATCCCGTGTAAAACTGTTGTACATAAGATAGCCCACTTTTTGTCCCAGGATATCGAAGGTTCTGGTCACATAAACCGGGTTTTCGGTGTATTCGGCTTTGGTTAACTGAACACTGTCTCCGGTTGGAGTGATGGTGGTGCCATCGAAAGTTGCCAGCCCGAGAGTATAAGTGTCGGGTGCAAGCAATTCGCTGAAATTATTTTCGGTGATCTGGGTACCGTCCACGGTATTGAAGATCATACCTCTTGTGAGGCCTTTAGCGGCGGCATCTGTATTTGGAAGTACGTAGCGCACATACCCGAAGATATTAGAGGGATTGTTAGGATAGCGTACCAGGCCGTATTCCATTCCGTTGGTGAGGGTAACACCAGCCAGGGCATTTTCCAGGGCGATATAGTTATCTACCAGGATACTGAATCGATCCTGACCAGAGATAAGGAAATCGAACAGGGCTTCCGGTGAATTGAAAGTGTTGAGAAAATCGTCCAGTGCCTGCTGGTTTGCAAAGGCATCGTTCGCCAGTTCGGGTGTATCTGCTTTATAAAGGTAAAAGAAATTGAGACCGCGATAGATGAAATTCTGAATATCCAGGGTAGAAGCTTCCTGAAGCACATCGTCATTATCTTTAAAACAGGAAGAAAGCAGGGTAGTGGCCGCTATAAGTAGGAGAATAATTTTCTTTTTCATGGGAAATTGTTTCAAAAGCTAACTTGTAAACTCCGAAAATAGGGACATTATTGCGAAAGTTCAACTAATTTGTAACAAAATTGGAGACCATTCGTCGAGATATAAGAACGGCATAGCAATTGCGAGTTCACTAACCAACAAAACAATGAAGCAAAAGGAGTTTTTATCAACCGTATTGCCTTTTAAAGATAAGCTGTATAGGCTGGCTAAGAGGCTCCTTGTGTCGAGTGATGAAGCTGAGGATGCCGTTCAGGAGATTTTTTTGAAATTATGGAATGGGAAGGAAAAGATAGGGAAATACAAGAACCCTGAGGCCTTTGCGATGACGATGACCAAGAACTATTGTCTGGATCGTTTAAAATCGAAGCAAGCCGGAAATATGAAGATCGTTCACAGCAATTTTCAGAATTCGGAGAATGTAGAGAAACAGGTAGAGGCGAATGATGGAGTAACCCTTGTTTTTCAGATCATGGAAACCCTTCCGGAACAACAACGAATGATCCTTCAGCTAAGAGATGTAGAACAATACGAATATGCAGAGATAGCAGAGATGCTGGATCTAAATGAAACAGCCATACGGGTGGCATTATCCCGGGCGAGAAAAGCAATTAGAGAAGAAATGATAAAAAAGTACAACTATGGAATCAGCTAGAATTGAAAGGTTATTGGACGCTTATTTCGAGGGGAATACCACCCTGGCGGAAGAAGCAACCTTGAGAGACTATTTTACCAATGGGGAGGTAGCAGCCCACCTGGAGCCAATGAAGCCCATGTTTGAAGGATTTGTGAAGGCGAAGGAAGAAGTTTCGGCTACAGAGATCGCACTACCGCGATCCGGATCGAAGATAAACCCATGGTGGTATAGTATAGCTGCAACTTTTCTGGTGGCCGTCACCGTAGGAAGTATCGTCTTTTCAAACTCGGGACTGTCTAAAGAAGAAGAGGAAGCACTGGCCGCCTTGAAACAAACCAGGGAAGCTATGATGATGCTATCGTCCAATTTGAACAAAGGCACCGAAAATGTGGCTTACCTGAGTGAATTCACCAAAGGAACCTCAACCATCAGACATATTGAACAATTTACAGAAACCAAAAACAAAATATTAAAGTAATAAACCTTAAAAACAAGAAATAATGAAGAAGCTATTGATACTATTATTAGTGATAACTGCACCCTATATTGGTTATGCGCAGTTCGACTCTTACGAAGATGAAAAGGATGTTACCTCTGTGGTAGTGACCAAGAATATGTTTAAACTTTTGGCCGAGATCGACCTGGAATCGAACGACCCGGAAGTGAAAGACTACCTGGAACTTGTAAATAACCTGGATAATATAAAGATCTTTATCACAAACAATCCTGCCGTGGCAAAACGTATGTCTGCCGATGTGCAAAAGTATATTGGATCTGCCAAAGGACTAAACGAGCTTATGCGCGTGAAGGATGAAGGCAAGAATATTAAATTCTACTCCAAAGAAGGAAAAAGTGAGAGTTTTGTGAGTGAACTCCTTATGTTCATGGATGGAAATATAGACGGGAAAGACGGGACCATGATCATGAGCATCACCGGAAATATCGATCTGAAGAAGATCTCCAAGCTTACCAAGGACCTTAAAGTTCCAGGAAGTGAAGAATTGAAGAACATCGATAAAAAACAATAAGATGGTAACCTTAGTAAGATTTTTAGTAGGAATAAGTGTGGCTGCCCTTGCGCTGGTAAGCTGTAACGACGGAACTTCCCTGCAACGTTACCTGGTAGATAAACAGGATGATGATAAATATGTGAAACTGGATATAGCCACCAGTCTTTTTGAAAGTGATGATGCCAATTTCACCGAAGAACAAAAAGAGATCCTAAGTACGATCAAGAAAGTAAACGTGGTAGCCTTCCCATTAAAAGGGGAAAATGCAGCAGATTACGAGACAGAGCGTGCCGAATTGGCCAAGATCCTGGACAACGAGAAATATGTTTTACTGGGGAAGGTAAACTCTAACGGCAGTAAGATGACCATGAAGTATCTGGGAGAAGAGGATGCCATCGATGAGGTGATCATCTTTGCTAGTGACGATACCAGAGGATTTGCCATATTCAGACTATTGGGAGACGATATGAAACCCGGACAAATGTTGAAATTGATGAACTCTATCAATAGCGGAGACCTCGATTTGAGTGCCTTGAGCGGAATAGGGGACATGTTCGAGGATGAATTCGATACTCAAAACACCGATACAGCTGAAGAATTCACGGATATAGTAGAAGAAATTACAGACTAATGTTAAAGTTTTGTAAGAAAAAGGCTCCATTAACGGAGCCTTTTTTGTTTTTAATCGAAAACGCATTTTCAGGTTATTGATCCTTAATACTTTGGGTATAAATTTGAATAGATGTCGATGGGATGAACTTAATAAATCCCCGCATTTAAGTCATCCACTCAACCAGAGACCTCACAAGATGAGTTAGGTTGAAGAATATGGACTCCCTTCGGGGAGTCTTTTTTATATCCCTGTATAGTTGGAAGGAGAAATATTTCTCAGTTCTTCTTTAATTTCTTCTGAAACGTTTAAGCTATCAATAAAGTCTCTAATAGAATCTCTTGTAATTGCCGTATTAGTGCGAGTAAGCCCTTTTAAGGCTTCGTAGGGATTAGGATAACCTTCTCGCCTTAAGATCGTCTGTATGGCTTCTGCCACTACAGCCCAGTTATTCTCAAGGTCCTCCTTAAACTTACTTTCATTTAGAAGTAGTTTGTCAAGGCCTTTCAGGGTGGATTGAAATCCTATGATAGTATGGCCAAGGGGAACCCCTATATTGCGCAACACTGTACTGTCTGTAAGATCTCGCTGTAACCTGCTTATTGGCAGTTTTGCACTAAGATGCTCGAAAATGGCGTTAGCGATACCAAGATTACCCTCGCTGTTCTCAAAATCGATCGGATTTACTTTATGAGGCATGGCCGAGGAGCCTATCTCTCCTTTTTTTATTTTTTGTTTGAAGTAATCCATAGAAACATAGGTCCAGATATCGCGATCCAGATCTATGAGGATGGTATTGATTCGTTTCAGGCAATCGAAGAGCGCAGCCATATGGTCGTAATGCTCGATCTGGGTGGTAGGGAACGAATGGTGCAGCCCCAGCCTTTCCTGTACAAATTGAGTTCCGAAAGCTTTCCAGTCTATAGTTGGATAGGCTACCTTATGCGCATTGAAATTACCCGTGGCACCACCAAATTTAGCTGCACTTTTAATATCGTTGAGCAGATCGAACTGCTCTTCCAGCCTTACCACAAATACATCGATCTCCTTTCCCAGTCGAGTTGGGGAGGCCGGCTGTCCGTGCGTTCGGGCCAGCATAGGCACATCCTTCCATTGGGTGGCGAGTTCTTTCAGTTTATCCTTTAGTTTGAAGAATCCCGGTACATATACATCGTTCATGGCATCCTTTAAAGAAAGCGGAATTGCCGTATTATTAATATCCTGAGATGTGAGCCCAAAATGTATGAACTCCTTGAATTTTTCAAGTCCGAGTGCATCGAACTCCTCTTTTATAAAATATTCTACCGCTTTTACGTCGTGATTGGTCACCTTTTCCGTCTCTTTGATCCGCTGGGCATCTTCCGAAGAAAATTCGGTATAAAGCTTTCTTAACGAATCGAACAGGGTCGTATCAAAATCTGCCAGCTGCGGAAGTGGTAATTCAACCAGGGCAATAAAATACTCGATCTCTACCTGGACTCGGTAACGGATAAGAGCCTCTTCGGAAAAGAAAGGTATAAGAGATTTGGTCTTGGCCGCATAACGTCCGTCGATGGGAGAAATAGCCTGTAGTGAGCGGGATGACATAACTTAGTGTATTAAAGGTGCAAAGATACATTTTCTTGACGGATTTTAAAGGAGCTGCCTGGTCCGTTTTGTTGAAGAGAGGCTGTGAAATTGCGTAACAACTAGGTTTACTGGATCTACTCGAAGAATATAAAAAGTGGTTAAAAGTTCATCACTACTTATGGTTCGGGCACTACCTATGTTTTGCGATCTGCTGAAGGGTTTTCTTTGCCCTAGATTTGTAGCCCGCACTTCCGGTATGAATGTTAGCTTGCAAGATCTCACTAAGCTCCGGATGGATCCAGTGGAATTCGGTACCCAAATGATACAGGCAAGTCATGGCGCGTACCTGGCAGGCAACTTTTTGATCGGTTATAAGCCAGTCGAAGGCACATTCGGTGAGGGTGTTTTTATATTCTCTTCTGAAATGCTCCTTAATTAACGGTTCCTGCTTTTTATAATACTGAATACAGAGGATCTCGCAAACATGAGCCATGGATCGAAGTACCTGGTCCATTTTTACCGAAGGTAATTTACCGAAGAAATACTCAAAATGAGGGTATAGTATTGTGGGATCTTCCAAAAATACGAACTCGAAGGCCCAGGCTGCCTTATAGGAAAGCTCGGTTGGATCTTCGAAGCATATTGTTAATAATTGGGGAAAAGTGTGCGGGTGATCCAGAACCCATTGGGCGGCCTTCAGCCTGTTCTCGCGATAGGCTTTTTGATAATTTAACTGGGTAACGAGTTCAGGATGCGCCATCATAAATGTCTTTGATGGATCATTTCGATCACTTTGGGTACGCCCGAGGTGGCTGTTTCGGCTAGCACGGTAACCCCATCCGAATTATCGATTGCCGGATTTGGATCTACAAAATAAACTGAAGAATTTCTGTTGGCGTACTGTAACAATCCTGCCGCAGGATATACCTGCATGGAAGTCCCAACGATAATGATGATATCCGATACCTGCACCAGGTCGATGGCAGTTTCCATAAGAGGAACGGCCTCACCAAACCAAACAATATGTGGCCGCAGCTGGTGATTGTGTTCGCATAGGTCACCCAGTTTAAGATCGTTCCGCCAGTCCATTACCAGGTCTTCATCGAATGTACTTCTTACCTTTAGAAGCTCACCGTGTAAATGCAAAACACGTTTGCTGCCGGCTCTTTCGTGAAGATCATCCACGTTCTGAGTGATTATATCCACTTTGAAATTTTGCTCCAGATCGGCCAGGGCGTAATGGGCCGTATTGGGTTCAACCTGCAACAATTGTCTACGTCTTTGGTTATAGAAATCCAGGACCAATTCGGGATTACGCTTAAAACCCTGAGGAGAGGCTACCTGCATTACGTCGTGACCTTCCCAGAGGCCGTTGCTATCCCTGAAAGTTTTCAGGCCGCTTTCGGCGCTCATCCCTGCTCCGGTTAATACTGCTATTCTCATGCTTTAAAAGTAGCAGAAATTAAGTTTTTACAGAAAAAAATTATCTTAGCCCAAACAACCTTTTCTTTGGATCAAGATCTTTTCGAATACCTGCAATCTTATCTTACCGATAGGCGGAAAACACTTTTTAAAGAAGTATTGGCCCAGCGTACCAGGCATTTCACGGTAGTTACGGAGGACGTGTATCAACTCCACAATACCAGTGCGGTAATGAGATCCTGTGATGTTTTCGGAATCCAGGATCTGCATGTGGTGGAAGAACTGGAAGGTAAGCGTGTTGATAAGGAAATAGCCATGGGTGCACAGAAATGGGTAAGTCTCCATCGGTACAATACCATCGAATCCTGTATGCATACCCTTCGGAAGAAAGGTTATAAAATTATAGCGACTACACCTCATAACGATTCTACTATGTTACAGGACCTCGACGTGCAGCCAAGGACTGCCTTTTTCTTCGGAAAAGAAGATACAGGGTTAAGCGACTCCGTAATTGACAACGCCGATGGTTTTTTAAAGATCCCTATGTATGGTTTCACCGAAAGCCTTAATATTTCTGTGTCGGCAGCAATTGTTCTGCAAGATGTAGTGTCACGGGCTCGCAATCAAGGGGTGGATTGGCAGCTTTCAGAAAAAGAAAAGCAAGAGCTGGAGCTCGAATGGACCAAGCGAAGTATTAAAAGTGTGGATGAGATAATAAAACGATATAAAGCGAACAAAAATTCGTAAATTTCAAGTCCTAACCAAAGAACCTTTGTTATGTATATCTTCTTAAGTATTCTCGGGGTCATATTAGCCGTAATTATTATCCTCATCCTTGTAGCACCATTAAAATATCACATCAACCGTTCCATTGTGATAAACAGACCCTTGCCGGAGGTGTTTGAGTACCTCAGGTATGTAAAGAACCAGGACCATTGGTCTCCCTGGAAAAAGAAAGATCCGGATATGAAACAATCCTTTACCGGGGAAGATGGTACAGTGGGTTTTGTCTCCAGTTGGGAGGGAAATAAGGATGTGGGAAGCGGAGAACAGGAGATCGTAAAGATCACAGAGAATAAGCGCCTGGATACAGAGTTGAGGTTTTTTAAACCGTGGAAATCGGAAAGTGATGCCTATATGGAAGTGGATGAAGTTGATGGAGGAACGCGCGTTACCTGGGGATTTTCGGGAGTAAACAAACGGCCTTATAACGTGATGATGTTGTTCTACAATATGGACAAGGCTGTGGGTAAGGATTTTGAGGAAGGACTTACAGATCTCAAGAAGATACTCGAATCCTGATCACGCAGAAAGAAATAAACACGATAACAAGATAAATTTCAAGCCATGGACCACAATACCTTTGCCTGGATAGAAATTCCCGTTAACGATATGGATAGAGCGGTGAAATTCTATGAAGAAGTACTAGACGTTAAATTACATCTCGTTGATTTTGGGGGGCTGAAAATGGCCTGGTTCCCCAATAAGGAAAATGCACCCGGGGCAACAGGTACGCTGGTTAAGCAGGAATCTTATATCCCAAGTGAGGAAGGTGCGCTGGTTTATATCTATAGCGAGGACTTACAGCGGGAGTTGGATAGAGTAGAAGTAGCCGGTGGAAGGATCTACCAGCCCAAGACCCAGATCTCCCCTGAATATGGCTATATGGGTGTGTTTATCGATTCGGAAGGAAACAGGGTTGCGCTACATTCGCAGGCCTGAGGGTCTGCAAACTGTTTTTTATGAATTGAACAGCCATTACCAGAAGCACCATTCCCAAAATCCGATCTATTTGTGAAACTTGTCTTTGCTACCCACAATCAGAATAAATTCATCGAAGTAAAAGCCTTACTTCCCGGCCATATCGAACTGCTAAGTTTGCACGATATAGGATGTCACGAAGATATTCCGGAAACCGCGGAGACCATTGCCGAGAACGCCATACAGAAAGTAGAGTATGTGAAACTTCATTATGGACTGGATTGCTTTGCCGATGATACCGGCCTCGAGGTAGCCGCTCTCAATAATGCACCAGGCGTGTACAGTGCACGATATGCCGGCCCGGGAAAGGATGCAAATGCCAATATGGAGAAGCTATTAGGTGAGCTGAAAGACAAGAAGGATCGAACCGCAAGATTTAAAACAGTAATAGCGCTTACACTTAACAACAAACCCGTATTGTTTCAGGGAATATGTAATGGGGTGATAACGTACGAAGCTCGAGGGGAAAAGGGTTTTGGTTACGATCCCATATTTCAGCCGGAAGGCTATACCCAAACCTTTGCCGAAATGCCACTTTCATTAAAGAGTGAGATAGGCCACAGGGGGAAGGCTATGCGGCAACTTATCGATTACCTGAAGGAGTGAAATAGTTGCTCTTTTAAAACATTCGTCCATAAATTCGGTCTCTTACATTAATTAAGATTATATTTGCCGCCGATTCCTCAGGGTGAGGAAGCGTTGCAATCGAAGCATGGGGTTTTATCTGTCGTTAGCTTCCACACAACGCACTAACAGGTAAAACATTTTTATGCCAACATTTCAATCGTTAGGATTGAAGGAACAATTCCTTCAAGCCATATCCGACATGGGTTTTGAAACCCCTTCGGAAGTTCAGGAAAAAACAATTCCAATTCTCATCGAACGAGAGACCGACATGGTCTCACTAGCACAAACAGGTACAGGGAAGACAGCAGCATTCGGATTTCCGATGCTTCAGAAGATAAATGCCGAAAGCCGTACCACCCAGGGACTTATCCTGTCCCCAACACGAGAACTCTGCATGCAGATCACTAATGAGTTGATAGCCTACGGCAAGTACGTGAAAGGCCTCAATATTGTAGCTATTTACGGTGGTGCCAGTATTTCAGACCAGGCTCGTAAGATCAAGAAAGGCGCTCAGATAATCGTGGCTACTCCGGGAAGGATGAAGGATATGATAGGTCGAGGGATGATCGATATTTCCAAGATAGAATATTGTGTTCTCGACGAAGCCGACGAAATGCTCAATATGGGCTTTTACGAGGATATAACCGAAATTCTTTCCCATTCGCCATCCGATAAAAGTACCTGGCTCTTTAGTGCTACCATGCCAAAAGAAGTTGCTACCATCGCAAGAAAATTCATGCATACGCCTATCGAGATCTCTGTTGGAACCAAGAATGTTGGTGCAGATAGCGTTTCGCATGAGTTCTATATGGTTAACGCAAGAGACCGTTACGCGGCCCTGAAAAGACTGGCCGACGCCAATCCGGATATATTTTCGGTGGTGTTTTGCCGTACCAAAAGGGATACTCAGAAAGTGGCCGAGAAGTTAATAGAAGACGGTTATAATGCCGCCGCATTGCATGGAGATCTGAGTCAGAATCAACGCGACCTCGTAATGAAGTCGTTTCGCACTCGCCAAATACAGATGTTGGTTGCCACCGATGTGGCCGCGAGGGGAATAGACGTGGACGATATTACCCACGTGATCAATTACCAGCTACCCGATGAGATCGAGACCTACACTCACCGAAGTGGGCGTACCGGCCGAGCAGGGAAAAGCGGGGTATCTATGGTGATCATCTCTAAAAGTGAGTCTCGAAAGATAAAGGCCATAGAGAAGATCATTCAGAAACAATTTACGCAGAAGGAGCTTCCTTCGGGCATGGAGATCTGTGAAAAGCAATTATTCCATCTGGCCAGCAGCATTAAGGAGACGGAGGTTAATCACGATATCGATCCGTATTTGGATGGAATAAACGAAGTATTGACCGAATTCAGTAAAGAAGAACTTATCAAGAAAGTTTTCTCTGTAGAATTTACCCGTTTCTATAACTACTACAAAAACTCTAAAGACCTCAATGTGGCCGCCGGAGATACCAGTATGGGATCTGAAGGCCCTAGTATCCGTTTCTTTATCAACCTTGGCGCCAAAGACGATTTCGATTGGATGTCGCTGAAGGATTTCCTTCGCGACCTGCTCCAGTTAAGCAAGGACGATCTATACAAGGTAGATGTGATGGATAGTTTTTCTTTCTTCAATGTGGAAGAAAAGCATAAGGAACTGGTTTTACATGCCTTCGAGTCGTTCAAGCTAAATGGCAGACAGATCACTGTCGAGATCTCGAAAGACGGCCGAAGAAAAGGTGGCGGACGGTCCGGGAGAAGCGGGAAGCGCGACTTTAAGAAGAAGGGTAAATCCTTTGGAGGAGACAAGCCAAAATTTAAAGGGAAAAGCAGACGCAAGAATCAACGACCGAACGATAAAGGTACAGGTGGTCGTAGGAGAAGACGTTAAGTAAGTCTTAAATTTAGGGGTGTTGATGCAACTTTGGCGTGATTTTAACGTCTATTTATGTACATTTACGTCTTCAAAGCTATGAAGAGAATATTATTCCTACTACTTGTATTTACATGCGCCTTAGCGTATTCGCAGGACGATGCCGAAATTAATGGTACCGTTTTGAACGATGCCACCGATCAGCCGCTTGAAAATGTGAACATCGTTAACCTTAACAGCGTAAAAGGTGCCAGTACAGACCACCAGGGGAAGTTTAAAATTCGGGCCAGCGTTAATGATACCTTATACTTTAGTTATCTCGGTTTTAAATCCATTCGGGTTCGGGTAACCAACGACTGGTTGAAATACGGGGACATTAAAGTAAAGATGACCGAGCTGGGGATCGCCCTTGAAGAAGTGGTTGTAAGGCCGGTTCAGTTAACGGGTTATGTGGAAGTGGATGCGAGACTTATCCCTATCTACGATAACTATCGTTACCGTATATCAGGCCTGAACACGGGTTACGAAGGAGGTGAGACCAAACCGGGAGCCGTGAGCAGTGTGTTAAGCTCTATCTTCAATCCGGCCGATTTTCTCTATAATATCTTCGGAAAGAAACCCAAGCAGATGCGTAAGCTGCGGCAGATGAAGGAAGACGACGAGATACGTAACCTGCTTGCAGGGAAGTATGACCGCGAAACCTTAATGGCTGTCCTGCAGCTGGAACGTGTAGATATTGATGAGATCGTGAATAGGTGTAATTACTCTGCCGACTTCATTAAAACTGCCAGTGATCTTCAAATACTGGATGCGATAAGCGAATGTTACGAGGAGTATAAAGTGCTGAACCGTAAAAAAGGAAAAGGATAAAAACGGTTCCTTCGGAATACTTTCGTCTAATTATCTTACTTTTAAATCATGATGATCTGTCGTGAATATGCATGATTTAGTAAAAAGTCAGAACGAATTCTTCAATTCGGGGGTTACCCGTGATATAACTTTCAGAAAAAAACAACTTCGGAAGCTAAAGTCCTTACTCAAGGCTCATGAAAAAGAGCTTTGTACGGCCATCCACAGCGATTTCCGAAAATCGGAATTCATAACCCTCGCCACCGAATTTTCCCTGATCTATACCGATATAGGCCTTGCGTTGAAGAACCTGGACACCTGGGCAGAACGAAAATCCATTCCTACCAACTTAGTTAATTTCCCTGCCCGCAGTTATGTTTTGGCCGAACCGCTGGGCGTTAGCCTGATCATAGGGCCGTGGAATTATCCCTACTTATTATCGCTCGCACCTACGGTAGCGGCTATCGCCGCCGGCTGTACCGTGATCCTGAAGCCAAGTGAGTTAACGAGAAGCACCAGCGCAGCCATAGCGCGGCTTATAAACGATAATTTCGACCCCGGCTTTTTAAAGGTGGTTGAAGGGGGCGTACCCGAAACCCAGGAGCTATTAAAGAATAAATTCGACAAGATATTCTTTACCGGGAGTCCGCGGGTAGGAAAGATAATCTACCAGGCGGCCGCCGAACACTTAACGCCCGTCACACTGGAATTGGGCGGCAAATGCCCGGCTTTCGTTACTGCAGATTGCAACTTGAAGATGGTTGTAAAGCGACTTATCTGGGCGAAGTTTATTAACTCCGGACAAACATGCAATTCGCCGGATTATGTGATGGTGGAGGAAAAGATCAGGGAACGCTTTTTAAAACAATGTGTAGAAGAAATTGAGAAACGCGCCTATAGTGTGGAAAATGAGAATTACTCCCAGATCATCAACCAAACTCATCTTGAAAGGCTGGAAGCACTTATAGATCCGGCAAAGGTCTATTACGGAGGAAAGGTAGATAAGGATGCGCGAACCGTAGAACCCACCATTCTTGTTGATGTGCGTTTTAATGATAAGGTGATGGAAGAAGAGATCTTTGGCCCACTACTCCCGGTGATACCTTATACCGATCTGGATGCGGCTATCGAGCAGGTAAGATCTTTGCCAAAACCATTGGCCTGCTATGTTTTCTCCAATAATTCGGAAGAACGGAAGAAGGTGATGCAGGAGATCTCCTTCGGATGCGGGGCCGAGAACGAAGCTGTTATGCAAATTACAAATCGCAGGTTACCATTTGGTGGAGTTGGGTTAAGTGGAATAGGGAAGTATAATGGAGAAGCGGGATTTAGAGAATTTTCGAATTACAAGAGTATACTGCGCAAAACCACTCACTTTGAGTTGAGCTTAAAATACCATCCGTTAACTAAAATGAAGTTATGGTGGATACGTACTTTCTTTAAATTTTAATTTTTTCGGAAACACTGTCCCCTTTTACATCCCGGGCTTCGTCTTTTAGGTAAACGTATTTGTTAACCAATAAAAACAAAAATTATGAAAGAATTTATGATGATCTTTATCGGAGCCGATTACGGAGACCTTGGCTTATCACAGGACGAAGTACAAGCCCGTATGGGTAAATGGTTTGCCTGGGGGCAGAAAATGGAAGAATCCGGCATTCTGCGAGGCGGAAATGCATTGCACTCTACCGCCCGAAGAATTTCCGGGGCTAACAGAACAGTAACAGACCTCACCTCTGCGGAGATCAAGGAGATCGTGGGTGGTTATTACCTTGTGGCTGCAAACAATGTTGATGAGGTGGCAGATGTAGCACAGGATTTCCCGGACTACGACCTGGGCGGAACCGTTGAGATTCGAGAGGTAATCGTTTTCGATAGGTAATGGAACAAAAAATGCTGGACCATCTTTTCAGGCATCACTATGGGAAGATGGTCTCTGTTTTAATACGGATATTCGGGCTGAGGCATTTGGAAACCATCGAAGATGCGATCCAGGATACCTTTATCAAGGCAATGTCTGCCTGGAGGGTTCAGAAACCAGATAACCCCGAAGCCTGGCTTACTGCTGCGGCCAAGAACAGGGTGCTGGATATCTTCAGAAAATTAAAAGCCGAAAAACAGCGAATCCCGAATGTAACCACCGGGACACAGGCCATCGCCATCAACGATCTCTTTCTGGATACAGAGATCGAGGACAGTGTGTTACGGATGATCTTTACAGCCTGTCACCCAAAATTATCAGCTACAGACCGCATTGCCTTTGCACTTAAAACCATCTCGGGTTTTACAACCAAAGAAATAGCCTCGGCGGTACTTACAAAAGAAGATACGATCAAAAAACGACTGAGTCGGGCCCGCAAGGTGATAAGCAGGGAGAATATAACTTTTGAGATCCCACTGGGTGAGGAACTCGTGGAGCGGCTGGACAGTGTACACGAAGTGCTCTACCTTATTTTTAACGAAGGGTTTCATTCTAATCGCACCGATATCCTTGTTAGGAAGGAGCTGTGTGGCGAGGCCATGCGCCTATGCAAAATGGTGCTGAAGAATAAAAAAACACGAAACGACGATGGATACGCCCTGTTTGCGTTGATGTGTTTTCATGCGGCACGACTGGACAGTAAGATGAATGATAAGGGTGAGATCATCGACTTGCCCAACCAGGATAGATCCCTGTGGTATTTTCCGCTTATCAGGCTGGGAAATGAAGCGATGAACCAGGCGGTGATCAATAATTGTTTTTCGCATTACCACTACGAAGCCTCCATCGCCGCCGAGCATTTAAAAGCTCCGTCTTTCGAGACTACCAATTGGCGGAGTATTTTAAAATGGTACCGACAAATGTACCAGTTACGCCCCGACCCCATGACCGCGCTCAATATGGCCCTGGTTCATTTACAGCTGGGAGAATTGCAGGCCGCCGAGGCTTTGTTCAGGAAGATCGAACCCGCTTCGCTGGAGCAACGCTCGTATTTGTACTACGGCACCATGGCCGAATACTACCTAATGCGTAATGAGATCAAACAAGCCCTGTCCTGCCTGGAGCTGGCGCTGGGTACTGTGAAGAATGAGTCTGAAAAGCAGTATCTGTTTCAGAAAAAAGAAAAAATAAAGCAGCAGCTTAACGATGGTGGTAAGGCTCGTTCCGAAGGATCGTAAAACCGCGGTATAGTTGTTCGATGAAGAACAACCGCACCATTTGATGTGAAAAGGTCATCCTGGAAAGAGAGATCTTACCATTTGCACGGGCATAGACTTCCTCGCTAAAACCGTAGGGCCCGCCAATTACGAAAACCAGGTTTTTAATTCCACTGTTCATTTGTTTCTGAAGCATAGCCGAAAACTCCACCGAGCTGTAGGCCTTCCCCTTTTCGTCCAGCAGTATAAGCCTGTCTGCGCTCTGAACTCTTTTTAACAAGGCGGCACCCTCTTGTTGCTTCTGTTGAGCTTCACTTAAATTCTTACTGTTTTTTATATCCGGAATGAGCTCGAAGGTGAAGGAGACGTAGTGAGAGAGACGGCGCTGGTATTCGTCGATAAGCGATTGCAGATCCCCGGAGTCGGTCTTTCCTATTGCGAGCAGACTAATATTCATTTTAGACGGTAAAATTTAAATATTTAAAGACAAAGGTAGTATTTCCTATGAGCTTCTTGGTTCGTACTTCTTTTAGTATTTTAGCTGAAAGAATTCGTAAGATGATTACTAAAAAACAGTTCAATAAGGAAATAGACCTTATCATCGCCAATGCTATACGGGAAGATGTAGGGGACGGCGACCACAGTTCGTTGGCCTGTATCCCAGAAGATGCGGAAGGTTCTGCCAAGCTATTGGTTAAAGATGAAGGGATCATAGCGGGGGTGGATTTTGCACGGCAGGTATTCGAATTTGTGGATACTGGCCTTAAAATGGATGTTAAGATCCCGGATGGTTCGAGGGTAAAGCACGGAGATGTTTGTTTTTATGTTTCGGGAAGTTCGCAATCCATTTTAAAAGCAGAACGACTGGTACTAAATGCCATGCAGCGTATGAGCGCCATTGCTACCAAGACGAATCAATATGTAAAATTGCTCGAAGGAACCGGGACCCAGATCCTGGATACCCGAAAGACCACGCCGGGGATCAGGGCGCTGGAAAAATGGGCTGTGGTAATTGGTGGAGGAAAGAATCACCGATTTGCCTTGTATGATATGATCATGCTGAAAGACAATCATATCGATTTCTGCGGTGGTATAGCCAAGGCCATAGAAGCGACCAAAAAGTATTTAAAAGCCCAGAAATTGAACCTCAAGATCATTTGTGAGGCACGTAACCTGGATGAGATCGAGCAAATTCTGGAAGCCGGAGGTGTGTATCGTATCCTGATCGATAATTTCAACTATGAGGATACCAAAAAAGCGGTGGCCTTGATAGGAGATAAATGTCTCACCGAATCCAGCGGAGGAATTACCCTGGAAACTGTTAGAAAATATGCCGAGTGTGGCGTAGATTATATTTCAAGTGGGGCTTTAACACATTCGGTTTATAATATGGATCTCAGTTTAAAAGCTGTATAAATGAGTTCGGAGACCGAAGAGAAGTTGCTTGCTATACCCGTGGTGAACATTTTCGTTCGGGTGTTGAAAAAAATTATCCTGCCCGGGTTTAACGGACTGTCGTTGTACGACCTGTTGGAGATCTACATTACAGGAATCATTAGAGGTACCTTTTCATCGCGCGCCAGTTCTATTGCCTATAGCTTTTTTATCGCCATTTTCCCTTTTCTTTTATTTATTCTGAATTTGATCTCCTATATACAGGTGGAAGGCTTTCAGCAACGCTTCCTTGTATTTATTGAAGAATTGTTACCGCCACAAACCCAGGAGTTCTTCTATCCAGTAATTGAAGACATTGCGCTCAACCAGCGTACCGGATTAACCTATTTTGTATTGTTCTTATCACTCTTCCTGGCTGCCAACGGGGTGAATGCCATCTTTACCGCCTTCGAAGGCTCCTTTAATGTTACCATGAACAGGGCGTTTTTCCGGCAATATTTTGTGGCGCTTATCGTGGCGATCTGCCTTTCGGTATTGATGCTGGCAACGGTTGCGGTGATTTTATATGGCGAATTTATCATCAATGAGCTGAAGGGACGGGCCTATATTTCGGATGATATCCTGTTGATAAACCTTTTCCAGGTGACCGTATTTGTGGGGATGGTCTATGTGATAACCTCCGGCCTGTATCATTTTGGGGTGAAAGAAGGACGGCAGACCCGATTTTTCTCCGTAGGAGCACTAATGACCACCCTGTTATTTATGCTCACAACCTACTTATTTGGGATATATATCAACAATTTTTCAAGTTATAATGAGTTATACGGTTCTATAGGGGCTTTGATGATCATGTTGTTCTATATATGGATCAATTCCAACCTCTTGTTGCTGGGCTTCGAATTGAATATTTCCCTGCAACGACTAAAAGAAAGGAAAACCAAATCTGAAGATGAAACTACTTAAGAACCTCATATTATTTGTTGCATTAAGCTGCGGAACTGCAATTTCTGCCCAGGATGTTTTCGGAAAATGGAAAACCATCGACGATAAAACGGGTGTTGAGAAATCCATCGTAGAGATCTATAAGCGCAATGGTAAGGTATATGGCAAAGTGGTGGAGATCCTTGTGGAAGGCCGCCAGGATGCAAAATGCATGAATTGCGAAGGGGAAGACGAAGACAAGCCAATCATGGGCCTGGAGATCATTAGAGGCCTTGAAAAGGATGGCGACGAGTATAACAGTGGAAAGATTTTGGATCCCGAGACCGGGAAATTGTACAAATGTTATATAGAACTGGAGGAAACCGATAAACTGAAGGTTCGCGGCTACATTGGCTTCTCACTCATTGGCCGTACGCAATACTGGTACAGGGTAAAATAAATTGTTTATAAACGCTTGCGCAGGTCGTTCATAATCTGAATGGCCTTTTTTACTTTTATACCGTGTACTTCATTGATGTTATTTTACCCATTCCTTTAAAGCAATCGTTCACCTATAGTGTGAACGTGCATGAAGCGCGGTTTTTAAAACCGGGAATGCGCGTAGCGGTACCTTTTGGTAAATCGAAGGTGTACACCGGCATCGTGTTTCAGGTACATACAGAAGCGCCCATTGGCTATGAAACAAAGTCCATCGACCAGATCCTGGACGAAGAACCCATCGTTAATTCCCTGCAACTGGAGCATTGGCAATGGATGGCCTCTTATTATATGTGTACCCTGGGGGAGGTGGTGAGAGCGGGACTACCTAGTGCCTTCCTACTTGAAAGTGAGACCATCATTAAATTGTCTGCAACTGCAACTGCCGATGAAGCATCGTTCACCGATGAGGAATTCCTGGTGTATGAAGCCCTGCAGCATCAGTCCAGTCTTCATATTAACGATGTGCGGTCAATTTTAGACAAGCGAAATGTGGTGAAGGTAATTCAGCAATTATTGTTAAAAGGAATTGTTGAAGTAGAGGAGGCGGTCGTGGAAAAGTACACCCCCAGGTTGGTTCGTTATGTGCGGCTTGCCAGAGAATTTTCTTCGGAAGCGAATTTACAGGAATTACTGGATTCGCTAAGCAGAGCGCCCAAGCAAAAGGAGGTGCTCATGACCCTTTTTATGCTGAACGCCGGGGAGAAGAAACCCGTGAGTTCGGTACTACTTCAGAAAAAAAGCAATTCGAATGCAGCTACATTAAAAACGCTGATCGATAAAGGAATCCTGGAAGAGTATTACATCCATCGCGACCGGGTGAACTATGCCGGGCCGGAAGGTTCGGAAACGAAACAACTCAATGAGGCCCAGGAAAAGGCCCTTTCAGAAATAAAAGAAAGTTTTACACAACAGGATGTGACCTTACTGCATGGGGTAACTTCCAGTGGGAAGACAGAGATCTACGTAGACCTGATATCGGATATGTTGAAAATGGGGAAACAGGTACTCTATATGTTGCCGGAGATCGCGTTAACCACCCAATTGATAAGCAGGCTGCAGGAATATTTTGGTGAAAGTATTTCGGTGTACCATTCAAAATACACCCTGAATGAGCGTGTGGAAGTGTGGCATAATGTGCTCCGGAACAAACCTAAGGCCCAGATCATTATCGGGGCGCGTTCGTCGCTCTTTTTACCATTTAGCAAACTCGGACTCATCATCGTCGACGAGGCCCACGAAACCAGCTTTAAGCAGTTTAGCCCTGCACCGCGTTATCACGCCAGGGATGCAGCTGTGGTTTTGGGAAATCTGCACGGAGCCAAGACCTTGCTAGGTTCGGCCACGCCATCACTGGAAAGTTATTTCAATGCCAAGGCAGGAAAATATGGACTGGTACAACTTACCCAAAGATATGGGAATGTGCTTATGCCCGATATAGAGCTGGTTGATATAAAAGAAAAGCACAGGAAAAAACAAATGAATGGCCATTTTAGCGACCGTTTGTTAGAGGAGATGAAGGAAGTGCTGGAAAGTGGCGACCAGGTGATCCTGTTTCAGAACCGCCGGGGTTTTTCGCCTTTTGTTGAGTGCACTACCTGCGGAACAGCGCCTCAATGTCCTAATTGTGATGTGAGTTTAACCTATCACCAGTATAAGAATGAGCTGCGATGCCATTACTGTGGTTATCATATGGCGATGCTAATAAGTTGTATGGCCTGCGGAAGTGAAACCCTTGACACAAAAGGATTTGGGACAGAGCAGATAGAAACGGAGGTACGGAGTTTGTTCCCCAATCACGAGGTAGGGCGCATGGACCAGGATACCACCAGGCGAAAGCACGCCCATTCGAAGCTGATAGATGCTATAGAGAACCGGGAGATCGATATCATAGTGGGCACCCAGATGCTGGCTAAAGGACTGGATTTCAGGAATATTGGGTTGGTAGGGGTGATGAATGCCGATAATTTGCTAAATTTTCCCGATTTCAGGGCTCATGAACGAAGTTTTCAGTTACTGCAGCAGGTAGCCGGCCGGGCGGGCCGCACCGAGAAAAGGGGAAAGGTGCTCATACAAACGTACAATCCGTATCACACCATATTACAGCAGTTAAGTGTGAACGATTATGAGGGGATGTATAAAGATGAGGCCGAACAACGCTACCAGTACAAATATCCCCCGTATTACCGCACGATAAAGATCACCTTGCGCGACCGGAATTACAACAAAATGCAAAAATCGGCTGTATGGTTTGCGGCTTTACTTCAAACAAAACTGAAGGAACATGTATTAGGGCCTGAGGCCCCACCGGTAGGCAGAATACGCAATTTATTCATCACGAACCTGCTGGTTAAGATCCCCAGGCAGCAATCTGTAGCGAAAACAAAGATCTTTATTGAAAAAGCGGTACGCAGTTTCAACTCGGTGAAGGAATTCTCTACCGTTAAGTTAAGTATAGATGTAGATAATTATTAATTACGCATGGTAGCAGCCAGGGCTTCGGCCAGTTCGGCTTTGCGATTCCTGCTTAAAGGCAGTTGTTCCTGGTCCAGTTCGATCACCTTGCTGTTGTAACGTTCCACCTTATCCAGGTTCACTATATAGGATTTATGGATACGAAGGAAGCGATCGCTTGGCAACAGGGCTTCGAAGGCCTTCATGGTAGAAAGAACCACCAGGGCATCATGCTCTGTAACCAGTTTTACGTAGTCTCCCAGCGCCTCGATATAGCGTAGTTCGTTGAGAAAGACCTTACGTTTTTTAAGGTTACTCTTCACGAAGATAAAGTCTTCTTCGTCGAAGCCTTCATCGTTCTTAAGTTTGTAGTTGGTGATCGCCTTATGAACGGCATTCAGGAAACGGTCTTTAGAGATCGGTTTCCGAAGGTAATCCACGGCATCGTAATCGAAAGCCTTGAAGGCGTATTTGGTTTTACCCGTTACAAAGATGATCTGTGGTTTATGGGTAAGATCATCGAGGAGGTCGAAACCAGAAAGGATCGGCATCTCGATATCTAAAAAGATAAGGTCGATATTAGTTGTAGCAAGCCCCATTTTCGCCTCAATGGCGTTATTGTACTCGGCTACAAGGTCTAACGACGGATGATTCTCTATCAGCTTAACGATGGATAGTCGTTGCAAAGTAGAATCATCAACAATTGCACACTTTAGGATTGGTTTGTCCACTGTAACACTGTTTTCTTTAAGGCAATGATAACTAAAAAATCGATGAACTGCAAGTTTTTTTAACTTTTGTCGTTAATATTGTCCGTTTCATCATTTTCTGTAAGAAAAATCTTTGCTTTTTCACCTGTGTAGATAATCCCTTCAATCTTTGATAATTATAAATAAAATAGTATTTTTGCACGCTCTTGGCAAAGCGCTGAGAGTAGTAAACACATAAAGTACTATTTATGAATCATTATGAAACTGTTTTCATCTTAAATCCCGTTTTATCTGAAGAGCAGATAAAGGAAACAGTTAAGAAATACGAAGATATTCTTGTTTCTAGAGGTGCTAAGATGATATCGAAAGAAGATTGGGGGCTGAAAAAGCTGGCCTACCCGATCCAACACAAGAAAAGTGGTTTTTACCACTTGTTCGAGTACACTGTTGAAGGCGATGCCATCAACGAAATGGAACTAGCATTCCGTAGAGACGAGCGTATCATGCGTTACTTAACCGTAAAGCTTGATAAACATGCCATCGCATGGGCTGAGAAAAGAAGAACCCGTAACAAGCAAAACGCATAATTATGGCTACATTACAACAACAAGCTAAAGGAAAAAAAGACGGAGAGATAAGATATCTTACTCCCCTTAATATAGAGACCACTAAAGCGAAGAAGTATTGTCGCTTTAAAAAGTCGGGTATCAAGTATGTAGATTACAAAGATCCTGATTTCCTTCTGAAATTTGTGAACGAGCAAGGTAAGATCTTGCCTCGCAGGCTAACAGGAACTTCGCTAAAGTATCAGCGTAAGGTTGCCGTGGCTGTAAAAAGAGCGCGTCACCTGGCATTAATGCCGTATGTGGCCGATTTATTAAAATAAAAAGCAGACAGGATTATGGAACTTATACTTAAAAAAGACGTAGAGAATCTTGGATTTACTGATGACCTGGTTACAGTAAAGAACGGATACGGAAGAAATTACCTTATCCCTCAGGGATATGCGGTTCTGGCGACGCCTTCTGCAAAGAAAGTATTGGCAGAGACTTTAAAACAACGTGCTTTTAAAGAGCAAAAAGTTATTGAAGACGCACAAAAGGAGGCAGACAAATTAAACGACATTGAATTAAAGATCGCTGCTAAGGCAGGAGAAGGGGATAAACTCTTCGGATCTGTAACCAATGCCGATCTTGCAGAAGCTCTTGAAAAAGAAGGCGTGACCATCGAAAAGAAATATATCTCCATTGCCGGGGGTTCAATTAAAAGAACCGGTAACTACGAGGCTTCTATTCGTTTTCACAGGGATGTTGTTTCCAACTTCTCCTTCGACGTAGTAGCAGAAGCAAAATAACAAATAGGTGATCATTTAGTTGATCATCGATGGTTAAACATTAAATTTGCGCTCCATACAGGAGCGCATTTTTTTTTATGAAATACATTAGGCTAACAAAAGAACAACTGGAAGAACTGCACGAAGAATTTGCACGTTTTCTCGCTACGCAGTCTATCACGGCAGACGAATGGGAGCAACTCAAGAAGGACAAACCCCAGGTGGCCGAGGAGGAACTCGACGTTTTTAGCGATCTGGTGTGGGAGGGTGTACTGCGCAACGCCGAATATCTCGAAAAGATCGATGCTCAGCAATTATTCCTGTTTAAGATAGAACCCACCGAAATGAAGCTTATCGGCATTAAGGTGAATGATCCCTCACGTGATATCACTACCAATGAAGGCTTTCAGTGGCTGCTGAAGAACTTCCTGAATGATGAAATAGATTTCTACGAAGCAAGCCGCGCCTTTACCGAGGATAAAGAGGCCGAGATCTTCAAACTCATCATGATGGGCAGCAATATTAGCAAGGGTGAGTGGTACCGGTATTTTGAAGAAGTACTGAATTCGGAGGAAGAATAAAAGTGGTTCTCTTCATAACTACTCCCTCCCAATCGTCATTGTAAACACCTCAATTCACTTATTCGTACCGAAGACTTTCAATAGGGTCGAGGCGAGCAGCTTTGGTAGCAGGATATAGTCCTGCGAGCAGGGCGGTGCCAAAGGAGATGATGGTGGCCCCAATCATTGCCATCCAGGGCGGCGAGAATTTAAAGTCGAATATAGCCGCAAATGCCAGTCCTGTGCCCAGGCCTAAGATAATACCCAGGATACTTCCTAATTGCCCTATCACTATGGTTTCCATAAAAAACTGGGTGGCAATGGTTCCTCTTTTAGCGCCCATGGCCTTTCGTACTCCTATCTCCCTAGTGCGTTCGGTTACAGATACCAGCATGATATTCATCAAGGCGATGGAAGAACCTAAGATGGTTATAAAACTAATGATCCAGGCTGCTAACGAAAGTACCCCTGTGATCTGTGTGATACGGTTAATGAGGTCGTCACTACGCTCAATACCAAAGTTATTCTCTTCAATAGGGTTGAGTCCGCGAATATTTCTGAAGGTAACGATGGCATCGTCCTGCGCTCCGGCCATCATCGCCTTATCGTCTACCTTAACACTAATGGTATAGTTGATATTAGGCTGGGTGAAGATGCTACGCGCTATTTTAATAGGGATGAGAACTTTCAAGTCCTGGTTATTACCAAAGGTAGATCCTTTAGATTCCAATATCCCAATGACCTTGAATTTCACCCCGCGAATGCTCACGGTCTTATTGATAGGGTCGTCGTTCTTAAACAGCCCTTTTTCAAAATCGGAACCAATGAGGCAGACCTTATTATTGTTTTCAATATCGAAGAATGTAAACGCACGTCCCCTGGCTACTTCGGTACCGGTGTTTTCCAGGTAGTGTTCATTTACGCCGTAGACCTGGATATCCGGATCGGTCTTTTCGTTACCATATTTTATTTCTGCCGAACCTGTTCCACGAAAGGAAATTGAGGTTTGTGCATAGGGGAAACTATATCTGTCTACAAATTCTTTAGTATCATTATAACTAATGATGGGATTTATCTTCTGGGTTTCCCCCTGGTTTCCACGTTGTACCGTTACCCCAAATTCGTATCGCTGAATATTAAAGGTATTGGCTCCCATAGAGGCAAAATCGCTGGAAATGGTATTCTCCAGTGCTTTCACAGCGCTTAGTATCCCCACCAGGGCCCAGATACCTATACCAATGATTATAATGGTGAGAATGGTTCGAAGTAGCTGACTCTTAATAGAATCGAGAGCGATCCTTACATTTTCCCTGAAGAGTGAAAACATGCTTTTGCTGTTGTGGTTTGTAATTAGACTAAAAACCGCTTATAAAGTTACCATTAATTTTAAGATATTTGCAGCAGTTATTGCCAATTTACCATCACACATAACATATAACATAGCCGTCTGTGTCTACCAAACCCTCCATACCGAAAGGAACCCGCGATTTTAGTCCGAGTGAAGTTGTAAAACGCAACTATATCATCGATGTGATACAGAGGGATTTCGAACGATTTGGCTTTCAACCTATAGAAACCCCTTCTTTCGAGAACAGTGAAACCCTGATGGGAAAGTACGGAGAAGAAGGAGACCGACTTATATTCAAGATACTCAATAGCGGAGATTACCTGCGAAAAGCAGATCCTGATGCACTGAAAGCACAAGACAGTGCTGCGCTAACCGGGCAGATCTCCGAAAAAGCCTTGCGTTACGACCTAACCGTTCCTTTCGCACGTTATGTGGTGCAGCACCAGAACGAGATCACCTTACCCTTTAAACGTTACCAGATACAACCCGTTTGGCGGGCAGACCGGCCGCAGAAAGGGCGTTTCAGAGAGTTTTATCAATGCGATGCCGATGTAGTAGGGAGCAGATCGCTGTGGCAGGAAGTGGAATTCGTGCAGCTTTACGATTCGGTCTTTACCCATTTAAACCTTCGGAATACGGTGATTAAAATGAACAACCGGAAGTTGCTTTCGGGGATCGCCGAAGTGATCGGGGCAGAGGATAAACTAATTGATTTCACCGTAGCGCTGGATAAACTGGATAAGATAGGAGAGGAGAAGGTAAAAACTGAGATGCGTGAAAAGGGAATTTCTGAAGCCGCTATCGCTAAGCTCGAACCCTTGTTCCATATAACCGGGACGGTTTCAGAAAAAATAAAAACCCTGAGAGAGCTGCTGGCTACTTCCGAAACCGGGCTGCAAGGGATGGACGAAATGGAATTCATAGTTGAAACCATAGCCGAACTCGAATTGAAATCGGCTACCCTCGAAATAGACGTTACCCTGGCCCGCGGACTTAATTATTACACAGGAGCAATTTTTGAAGTATCGGCCCCGGAAGAGGTAAAGATGGGAAGTATAGGTGGCGGCGGCCGCTATGACGACCTTACCGGTATTTTCGGACTTAAAGACATTAGCGGGGTAGGAATTTCATTCGGATTGGACCGTATCTATCTCGTGATGGAAGAATTAGGGCTGTTCCCTAAAACCGTCCTGGAAGGAACCAGGGCTTTGTTTGTGAATTTCGGCGAAGCCGAAGCCAAATATGCCATGCGAGCCGTGAGTGCATTACGCGATGAGGGGATCTCTGTCGACATGTATCCAGATCCTGCAAAAATGGGCAAGCAAATGAGTTATGCCGACAAGCGCGATATCCCTTTTGTGGTGCTTACCGGGGTGAGCGAAATGGAATCCGGGACCTACACCCTTAAAAATATGAAGAGCGGGGAGCAACAGCAGGTAGACATCGACCAGCTGGTACGCGTATTGAAATAAACATTTCCCTATTTCCGCTCAAGACCTTCAGAAACCATTTTCCTTTTGCTGAACAACTACCAGCACATGAGCTGAGTTTAATTAATGGCTATCGGGTTCATAGTGACAGTATACTGTCCCTATCTTAGGATGAATGAACTAACTTTCACATTTTCATACAGATATAAAAAAATAACATATCTTTATAAAAGCTGAGATAGCACTTCCCCCATTAAAGACGGATCATTTTACAACCGAATGTCGTACGTTACTCATTTTTTGGAAGTTGCAGAAGTAGCACCCCCCTCCATTTCTAAACGGGAGCAGGATGGCTTTTGTGAAGCAGGCCTGCAGCTGGAAGATTTCTTCCTTGATTATACCAATTACAGTCTTTTACACAACCCACTGCGTTTTTTCCCGTATTATACAGCCGCCAATATTGATGGTAATCTCTTTAAGAAGATCACCAGAAAGGAACTATTTGGAGGCGGCGGAGATGCCTGGAAAAAAGACAAACGGATTCCGGGAGAATTTCAGCTGGGCAGTGAGTTGTATTCGGCTAAAAAAAGTGATTTCGACAAGGGTCATCTTACAAAGCGGGAGGACGTACAATGGGGAGATACCGATGAGAAGGCGAGAGATGCAGCCGAGTCTACATTTTACTTCACCAATGCTATGCCACAGGTAGATCGATTAAACAGGGGAATATGGCGGAAGATCGAGGATTATATCCTGCACCAGGAAGTGGTGGAAGGCCAGAGGAAGATCATTCTTTTCACCGGGCCCGTTTTCCAGGACCACGACCCCGAGTTTGTCACCGAAGTAAAGGGAAGCACCATACAATTGCCGTATTTGTTTTGGAAAGTGGTATATTACTTAAAGGATGATGTATTGCACAGGACGGCTTTCTTAACGAGTCAGTTAGGACTATTGAAAAAGCGACGTATTGTAAAACCCACGGTACGCGGGGGGCCGGAAGTTGTACAAAAGGATGCCTTTCTTAATTTTAAAGATGCGGAAACCTACCAGGTAAGTGTAGGGTTGATAGAAAAACTTGGCGAACTGGTATTTGCTCCTGCGGAAGAAGCCTACACAGATGAGCGACCGGAGCGGTTGATCCTAAAGGACGTTAATGTACGTTCGGACGGGGAAATAGAATTAGCGCCAAATAGCATAAATATAAAACTGTAAACCAATAGAACGTGAAGAAGATATTGTTTATAAAGGCAAATCCTATCGATACGGCAGACCTACGGCTGGAGAACGAGGAGAACAGTATTAGGGAGGTGCTGGAACGATGTGAACACAGAAACAACTTTGTTTTCGAGACCAGGGGAGCGGTTACTACCAAAGCCCTGCTTAACTACTTACTTTCTTTAAGTCCGAATATATTACATATCTCCGGCCATGGAAGCAGCGATGAGAAGCTGTTCATAGAAGGGGAGGACGGCTACAAAGAAGAGATCTCTATCGCCAAGCTATCCAATTTACTCGCAAACTTCCTGAACCATATAGAATGTCTATTCCTCAATTCGTGCCATAGCCTGGCGCATATCGAAGAAATAAGTGACGACATCCCTTACGTTATTGGGATGCGGGAAGAGATCCCAAACGATACGGCCATATTGTTTTCCACGAGTTTTTACAATGCCCTTTTTAACGGGAAGTCGATAAAAGACTCCTTTAAGGTGGCGCTGGATATGATCTCGCTGCGCGATTTCGACGATGAGCTGATCCCGAGATTTTTGGATAATTCGGATAAAATACCCCCAGAGGGACCGGTTACCACGGGCCCAGAGGTGGTAAGTAGTGGCGGAATAGAAGAGAAGCTTGTGAGTCAGGAAGAGATCGACCTCGTACAAAAACAACGAGCCGATAAGGTGCGGTTCTACAAGCGGCTTATCGTGGTGTGTGTAGTGGTTGCCATTGGTATTTCGGTGGGCACCTATTTTATAAGCAAGGAAACCTTAACAGCCCTGGGGGGATTGCTCCCTTCGGGATTGATAGCCTTGCCGTTTAAGGAGATAGAAAAGAATAAAAAGAGGATCGAGTTGCTAACATTGTTTAAATTAAAACGAAAGCGGTTCCTTCGGGCGTTAGCTTCCATCACCGATGGTGATATAGACAACCTGAACGACGAATTTGAACGAATAATAACGATATAGGTTACTATGAGTGATTTTCAGAAAAAAATAAAAGATATAGAATCCGAGGATCGTAGGTCGAAGATCTATTATGTGATCGCTCTCGGACTTACATTGCTCATATTTGCCTTGATATTATGGGCCTATAGCAGGGAAACCGTGGTTGTGGCCGACACCCGTAAGGAGGTTGAGCAAAAGGATATGGTTGTGAATAAGCTGGATTCTATAAAGAAGAACGACAGTATAAAAAAGCGAGAGATCAATGAAGAAACCATGCAGATTAGGAATTTACTGGATACATTGAAATCCTCTACCAATGATAAAGAAGTACTAAAGATCATCAAGGACCTGGAAAACAAGATGATCGCCATAGACGGCTTTTCATCAGACAGCACCATAGTGCGTTACTACCAGCGACGAGCAGACGGGGATGCGATCGTAAAAGCCATACGCGAGTTGAATCCGAAGGGCTATAAACTTAATATTAAAGAACCCACTACCAACCTGGGTGCTCGGTCTAATACTCTGTATTATGGCAACAAGGTAAAACCCGAACGCAAGAAGGAAGTTTTGGAGAAACTAAGGTCTAAGGGAGTGAAGATCGAAAAAGTGTTACCCTTTTATATGGGATATAAGTGGAAGGACGAGGCGTTGGAAATTGGCTACGATTACCAGGATCCCAGGAAATTAAAAGAAAACTCCCAATATACCATACGGGTTAATTCGTGGCGCCCGCTCGACGAGGAGGCCAAGAACCTGATGAAGAATTTTTTGAACTATCACGGGTATAAGGCCGTTGCGGTAAAATCGCCAAGCCGACGGCCCAGGGCTTTTTCTAATACGCCTACCTTACACTATTTTGATAAAGATCTAAAGAAGGTAGCCGAAGAGATCCAGCTAGCCATTAAGAACGGGATGAACATAGAACTGGACCTGCAATATACGCCGGTGACGGATAGAAAAGGCGGCGATTTTTCTATTCATTACGAAGGTAAGTTTTAAAGGTTTTTCTTCGGAAATGTGGGGAGGTTGCCAGAAGTCTACACTTTGGAGGATGGTGGGAATTACAGAAGGGAGCTATGCAGGCCAAATGAAATAAGTAAAGCAAACCCGGGAAAGTTGAAGTCTTCGACAGGGTATTAAAAAACAGCATATTATGAAAACAATGACTTGCAGACAGCTGGGCGGAGCCTGTGATAAGGAATTTCATGCCGATACATTTGAAGAAATATCTGAACAAAGCAAGCAGCATGGCATGGAGATGTTTAGGAAGAAAGATGCAGCTCATCTGGAAGCAATGAATAAGATGCGGGCATTGATGGAAAGTTCGGATTCTAAGGCCATGCAACATTGGATGCAAACCAAGCGGGAGGAATTTAATGCTCTACCCGATCGATAAAGAAGGCTGAAGTTGATAGTGGGGGAGGTGAGTATTATAAATACCATATTTGAGTTATACGGAAAGCCGTAACGTATTTTTGAACAAATTTTTGAAATTTAAATCCTTAAATATCATAAACTTGCTAAGGCGTGGCTGTTAAAATGATCAAGGCCCTTATTTGCCAGTAGTGTTATACAGGGATGTAAGCCACAACGTTAACGAAGATGAATGAGTTAAAAATCATTTTAGAAATAATATCCTTATCCATTACGATTGTAGGAGTTCCAATAGCGATATTCATTTTTTATAAGGAAAAGAGAAAAGAAAGAAAAGATAGAGAATACTTAACGTTTAATGCTCTTGACGATAAGTATCTAGATTTCTTGAATTTATGCTTATCTAATCAGGATCTTGGTATTTATGAAATGTCTAATAAAAAACTCTCAGAAGAGCAACAGACTCGAGCAATTATCATTTTTGAAATTTTAGTTTGCCTTTTTGAACGAGCTTATTTGATGTATAAAGAACACAATAAAAGCTTTATAGGAAAACAATGGTCTGGATGGCTTGCATATATCGAGGATTGGATGGGTTACACAAGTTTTCGGTCGGCTTGGAAAACGATATTGAGTTCTCAATTTGACGGAGAATTTCTTGAATTCATGAATAAAGTTTATGATGACAAAGCAACGCCTAACAAGGCATAATTCTAATGGCTGTGTTGATAGGTATTTTGGCCATTAACTTTTATAAAATTGAATTATTTAACTAAACAAAATAACTTAGCGGCTCGGCCGGGATTCTGATTCGTATATCCTGTAGTGCCACAGGCTACTACAGGGCTGCCAACATTTGCTCCGCAAAATGCTTCACGCCGACTAAGAGCCGCCTGGCCGCCACAAATCATATGCAAGACCGTTGTGCAACATCTGAATTAAACCAATGAATTTATATATCGATACAAATGTTTATCTAACTTTCTATCATTTTTCTAATGAGGATTTAAAAGAGTTGAAAAAACTGATTGCACTAATAAATACAGGTAATATCAATCTTTTTTTGCCAGAACAGACAAAAAATGAATTTTATAGAAATAGGGAAGTTAAAATTTCCGACTCCATTGACAAACTTAGGGTTTCGAAGTTGAACAATCAATTCCCTATGATTTGCCATTCTTATTCTGAGTACGATAAAATGAAAAAGGCAATCAAACAATTTGAATCAAATAAATCTAAACTGCTTAAAAAACTTCAACACGACGCTGAATCAGAATCATTAGTTGCAGATGACGTACTAAATCAATTGCTCTCGAAGGCAATAATTATTGAAACAACAGATGACATTTTGAATGAATCAGTTACCCGTTTTGAAATGGGAAATCCTCCAGGAAAAGACAAATCATATGGAGATGCAATCAACTGGGTTAGCTTGTTAGAAATTGCTCCTGAAGACGAAGATTTACATTTTATTTCAGAAGATAAGGATTATTATTCTAAGCTAAATGAAGCAAATTTTAATTCTTATTTACTCAAAGAATGGAAAGATTTAAAAGATTCAAATTTGCATTATTATAAAAGGTTATCGGAATTTTTTAAAGTGAATTACCCAGACATTGAAATCTCGAGTGAAACCGAAAAAGAGATTATTATTAAGAATCTTCGAGAGGCGTATTCATTTGATAATGCAAAAAGTGTAATTAGAAAACTGAGAAATTTTGATGGCTTCTCAATACAACAATTAAACGAAATTACCGAAGCATTCTCCACTAACAACCAAATTTATTGGATAAGCTCGGACTATGTTGTATCATCTGCCCGGAAAGATATTATTGAATCAAATAAAGATAAAATTGATCCAACAATCTATGATGATTACAGTGAAAGATTTCATTGACAATAGACGTTGCACAACATCGCATATCACGCAGCACTTGTTGGGTTATTCAACTAAAGTTCCTACATTTAAATAAAACTAAGTCACTCGGAAAGAAACGGCTAGCGGACTTCCGATGCTCCGAAACGCACGCAGAGGCTCCGCCTCTACTTCCCGCCCACGCCAAGGCATGGCGTTGCTTCCGAAGCTGCCGCACACGTGCCGCGTCATATACGAGGGCGTTGTAGCACATTTGAGAAAAACAATGAATCCAAAAAGGACTGACTTTCTAGTCGGCTGTAAAAACCTATATTTTTTAGGAATTCATCCTTTCGATTTCAATAAATCTGACTCTGCAGAATACTCAGGAATAATTGAACTTGGTAATGAAATAATAAATGAAGTCGGAATTCAAAGTTTTGCAGAATTTATTATGGAATATCAATATCGTGTTGAAATTTGGTCATCATATATAGCATTGGAATTTGGAAAACCTGACCCAAATGAAATTCTGAAAATTAGTGGAGCTGAAACAATTTTTTCAGCCTGTTTGGAGAAAATTGAACAAACTGAAATTAATGAATTGCCGACTGAAATTATTGAAAACAAAAATGACTGGATAAGAAAAATAAAAACGTGCTACAACATCGCATAACTCAAATGACTGCGTTTACAGCTATCTAGACGATTTACTTTCATAAAATTGATATCTTTAACAAAACAAAATAACCTAGCGGCTCCGCCTGGCTTCTGATTCGTATATCCTGTAGTGCCACTGGCTACTACAGGGCTGCAAATTATGTTCGTCCGAATCACTCCGCCAACCGCCACTAGCGTTATACAGGAACGTTGTAGCCAATTAAAGAAAAATATGAATATTTCAAGTATAGACAAAACAATCAGGACAGTTCTAAAATCTAGTTATTATAAAATCCCAAGGTTCCAAAGACCTTATTCATGGGAAAAAGAGCATATTGAAGATTTTTGGAATGATTCAATTAGAGAGAGTAGTGGAGATTATTTCATAGGCTCTATGGTAGTATATGAAATATCTGATGATACTTATGGTGTGGTAGACGGACAACAGCGTTTAACAACTGTTACCATGCTCTTAGGTGCAATCCGAGAGGCGTTTAAAAGTATTGGTGAAGATAGCCTTGCCAAAGGTACGCAAGGAATGATTGAAAGAAAAGATTTAGATGATGATTTAAATTATGTACTTCAAACGGAGAGTAGCTACCCTTATCTCCATGAGAATGTTCAAAAATTTGATGCTTCAGATGTTACTGATATTCCCGCAAAAAAGGAAGAAGAACACATCAAAAAGGGGTTCGATTTGTTAACAAATTTAGTGCTTAAAGAACTAGAGTCAATTGAAAATAGCACAACACTTTCAACTAAAGAAAAGCAAGCGGAAAAAGTTGAAACTCTAAAGAAGATAAGGGATAAGATATTAAACCTTAAGGTTATTTACATTGAATTAGGAAATGAAGATGATGCCTATATCATATTTGAAACACTAAATACAAGAGGAAAAGATTTAAGAGTATCTGATTTGGTCAAAAACCACCTCACTAAAATGTTGCCGAAAAAAAATAAGGCTGTTGATTTATCAAAAGATAAATGGACTGAATCACGCACAATAATTGAGGGCTCCAATGCTGATCTAAATATGGATAGTTTTCTACATCATTTTTGGTTATCAAAATATGAATTCACTACTCAGAAAAAACTTTTTAAGTCATTAAAACAAATTGTCAATAAAAGAAATGCTAAAAACTTTCTTAACGATATTTTAACTGAAACACGGATTTACCGAGAGACACTTGACCCGACATATCGAGAGTGGAAGAAAGAAGAAATGGACTTAAAAAAATCCTTAGAAGCGTTAATTATCTTCCGAGTAAAGCAACAAATACCAATGTTACTTTCGGTAATGCGTGAATATGAGAATGGTGGTTTAAAACTTAAAAGAGTCAAGGACATTGTTAATGCAATAGAGTGTTTTCATTTTATTTTCACTGCTGTGACTTCTCAGCGTTCTTCTGGAGGAATTTCATTTATGTATGCTTACCATGCAAGACAACTAGATCAAGCAACTCCGAACGACAAAACCAAGGCTTTAGATGAGTTAAAGAAAAAACTTCGTGAAAAGTTACCATCTAAAGATGAATTTGTTGCCAATTTATTAGAACTTCAATATAGTTCGGTCTATACAAAAGAAAAAGCTTTAATTAAATATATACTTTCTAAATACGATTATCATTATTCTCAAAAAGCCAAAACAGGGACATCGATCGATTATGAACAAATGACAATTGAACACATACATGCAGAAAAAGATAGTTCTAAATCTATAGATATTGAGGACATTGGTAAGATTGGAAACTTGATTCTCATGGATGAAAGTTTAAATGGAAAGCTAGGAAATAAGCCATTTGCAATTAAACATCCGATATACTTAAAATCAAATGTATTTCTAGATAATGAAATTAAAAATGCAACAGATTGGGATGAGACAAACATAATGGACAGAACTGAAAGGATTGCCGAAAGATTATTTGATATTGTGTTTAAGTTTTGATCTTAACTGGCTACAACAACGGCTATAAGTAATGCGGGATTAGGTGCTTAACACAAAACAAATCGCAAATTTGCAACGACCGCCAAAACCTTGTTTTGGTTTTTTGAAATGTTAAGATAAAAACCAGAAAACTAGGTTTAGGCTCTGTGCCCAACCGAAAGGAAAGTGCGTGTTTGCGCCCGCACTACTCATTGCCAAGACCGATGTATACAACTAATAAATTAAGAATATTGACTAAGTTACTTAATATAATATTCCGGAAAAAGACTCTGAATTATATTCTTTTTATTATTACAGCAGCCATAATCAGGGAAGCATTGGCGCTTGGTTTTGACGAAAATTTTGAAAACCTATTTGAATACTTAAATGACCGATATAGCAGTAATAATGTCAAGTTTTACATCCTAGTTCTTCAACTTATTTTTACTAAGGGTAGTTTTATCACTCTATCGATTTTATTTGTTCTATTATTAATCTTCGCCTTTTTAAAAAGCAAAGAACTAATTATTCCTAGTCAAGATGTAAAGGACTTTCAAAAGCTTCAAGATAAAATTAATAGAATTATAAGTGAGGAGAGCTTTCCAGAAATTTATAATTCATTTTTTCACAAATTAACTACAAAATTCTCACCTGTTTATTCTGAGTTTTATGTTAGAAATTTAGAGATTGAGGTTCAGGTTTCATCAATAGATAACAATGAAATTGAATTCTATAAATTCACGAGGGTATTACTTTTACCAGACAAAACTCAGAAGTATTTTAAATTTAAGCACCCAATAAATAACCAGATTCAAACAGAATATTCTGCGCAATTAATGACTTATAAAGTCGATGGAATTGACTTTATGGATAAATTAGAACAAGATGTATTGGAATTCGAAACCATATTTGAATCTAAAAGAGAATTTTACGTAGAATATAAACACAAATTCAACTATTCCATTTTAGATAATCCTTATCATTTATTTAAGATGAATACTTATTGTTCAAACTTATATTTTAATATTATAATGCCAAAAAATATTGAAATTGGATTATTTGATTTAGGAAATAATGATCTATACATAATTGAAGATTCAACATTAGGAAAAAAACAATTACGATTTAAAATGGAAAATGGTTTTATGCCAAATGATGGATTTGGTATTTATTATAAAAAGCAGTAAAATCTGAACACAACAACGCATACCGCAAATGGCTGCGTTCACAGCTAACTAGACGATTTACATCTATAAAAATGATATCTTTAACTAAACAAATTAACCTAGCGGCTTTGCCGGGTTTCTGAATCGCACGTCACGCCGTTGGCGTGACTTCCAGCCTAAGCCTTCGGCTTAGCTGTTCAGCTGAATCACAGCCGCCAGCCGCCACTAGCGTTATACAGGAACGTTGTGCTTCATTATTTGACCGAATATTGACTAATGATAAAATTCTTCCGAAAAATCCGTCAAAGGTTACTCTCTGAAAATAAATTCAGCAAGTATCTACTTTATGCAATTGGTGAAATATTACTTGTTGTAATTGGAATTTTAATTGCATTGCAGATTAACAATTGGAATGAAAATCGAATAAAAGACCTTAAGGAAATTGCTATACTAGCAAATATTCATAAAGAGTTTAAGCAAAATAAAAAACAGTTAGATTCAGTTGTTTATAGCCATAAAATAGCTTATCGCAACTGTGGCAAAATTATTAGTTTATTTCCAATACTTTCAAAACCAGAACCAGCGGTTTTAGATTCATTATCTTTTCAGTTATTCAATTCATATGGGGGAGTCACTTTTAATCCATCTCAAACAAGTATTAATGCCCTTGCAAGTACCTCATCATTTAATATTATAAAAAGTGAAAACTTGCGTGGTTTGTTAATTTCTTGGAAAGATTTGATAACCGACTACCAAGAAGAAGAAGTAGAATCCAGTAAACACATGTGGAATCAATACGACCCTTATTTATCTAAACATTTTGATTATAATTTCAACTTTAAAGATGAGCGAAATAATTTTGATGCTTTACAAACTTTAGAGTTTGAATATTTAGTAAGAACAAGAAGGGATTTACTTGATCAAATCTTAAATTCTACCGGAGAGTTACAAAAAGTTCAAGAAACTCTTGATCAAATCATTGCTCTCACAAAACCAACAAATAATTAAATTTTATGATAAAATTCTTTAGAAAAATAACGAAAGCACAACAACGTATATCGCCCATGGCTAAATGGTTAAGAAGATTTGGTTTCTTACAAAAAAGTCTATCTTAGATACACCGAAAAATACGTCGAAGCGGCGCCAACAACATGCTGAATCGCACGCATCTCTTCGAGATGCTTCCACCCTAGCCTTCGGCTAGGTTTTCATTCCGATTCAGCCGCTCAGGCCCGCCACAGGGCGTTATACAATACCGTTGTGTGTAAGCTGCAAAAAATTCGTGAAATAAGAAAATGGGAATATTTGACTTTTTAAAAGGTAACAATAAAGGTAAATCGGAAAGAACCGAAAAGCCATCGCCTGAACAAAAATTATTCTCGGAAAAAGCTATGGAAATCTTAATTCCGACTTTTGAACAGTTCGGATTCCATAAACATCGAATTGAAATAAAAAAACACTCTTCAACTATAATTTACAGAAAGGACAAACAGTATCTTAAAATATCAAGTAATACTCATCCAAGAGATTATCCAAACTATTATAACATAGTTCTCGGAGAAGGAGATAGCGAAGATTTCTTTGAATACGATTGGAATTCTATTGCACTTTGGAGATTAAAAAAAGAAATTAATCCAGAATTAAAAGTATCGGAATATGAATTCCCAAAGGATAACGGAATTGAACTGAGTTTGAAAAATGCTAACTTTGAATTACTAAAATACGGACTGACTTTTCTAAATGGAGAATTGGAATTGTTCCATAAAATTAGAAAAGAGCAAAATAGAGACAGAGAACCTTACAAAATTCACTCACCTGACAATAATGGAAATTACCAAACGTCATTTGAACCGAAAAGTGTTGTACAAAAGAAAAAGTACAGTTGAATAAAAAAAGCCTACACACAACAACGCATAACTCAAATGGCTGTGTTTACAGCTATCTAGACGATTTACATTTATAAAATTGATATCTTTAACTAAACAAAATAACCTAGCGGCTTTGCCTGGCTTCTGAATCGCACACCCAGTAGTAGCCTCCGGCACTACGGGTTTCCCACTTTTGCTCCGCAAAATGACTCCTGCCGAATCACAGCCGCCAACCGCCACTAGCGTTATACAGGAACGTTGGCAATAATTAAAAAATGACCGAAACCAAGGCAAAAAAGAAAGGACTAAAATTAAGCCATAAGTTGCTAATTTTCCTCGGCGGAATGTTCATTGTAATATTTGCTGGCTTTGTTTATTTTGATAAAATCCCAGGAATCACAAAAAGGGAAAAGACAACTGCAATAATTCTGTATTATCTCGGAATAATTTTTTGGATTGGAGGATTTGTTATTATGTTCTATCTCACTAAATAATTTGAAAGAGCTCCTTAACATATCTATTTTACTGACTTTCATTCTGACCTTTTCTTGCGGACAAAATTCTGCAGAAAAAAAACTGAATGGCAAATGGTACGAAACCGACAACCCAAAAATATTCTGGGTGTTTAACTCAGATAAACTTGAATTTATTGATGAAGATAATGAGAGCGTTGAATGGAGTGCGACCGAATCAAAAATTGAATTTATTTATCGGACCTATGTTTGGGACTCTATAGGAAAGACAGTTGACACAGAGGACAAAATTCTGATTGAATACAATCTATCCAAAAACGAAGACACATTGATGGGAACTTTAACAAACAGTTATGGAAAACACAAATTCGGACTTATAAGAACGGAATGATAACTAAATTAATAAAAACTATTGCCAACAGCGCATAACTCAAATGGCTGTGTTTATGCGTGGTTTGGCGATTTGCATCTATAAAATTGATATCTTTAACTAAACAAATTAACCTAGCGGCTCTGCCTGGCTTCTGATTCGCACACCCAGTAGTAGCCTCCGGCACTACGGGTTTCCCACTTTTGCTCCGCAAAATGCATCCCTCCGAATCACAGCCACCAACCGCCACTAGCGTTATACAGGAACGTTGTAGCCAATGCTAAAACAATTTGCAATTGTAATCATCTTTGTAATCCTACCATTTTTTGATGGGCAATCTCAGGAATGTCAGTGCACCAATGACTATGAGAAATCCGAACGCTATTCACCCCCGTTAACCACGTTCATTGGTTATAATAAATTCTCACATTTTACAAATTGGAAAATTGATAAAGCCGAATATGATCGGTTGTTTTTTAGAAAGTTAATTTCAGATACAAAGACCTTTCGGCTTACTGTCTTTTCCTCGAATCAGATAAAATTAATTAATCCATCGAACAGTTATACTCTAAATTTAACTCCTTGTGAAAACCCTAATATCCACTATGAAATTCGATTGGTATTGAATATTGAATCAAATGAATATCGAGGAATGATAGAGACTGACCAGATAAGTATTGAAATTAGTAACAGCATATTATCGATTCCAAACCAATCAGGAAATACTACCTCAATTAATTTCATTTCAGACTCGATTGATTTCTCAAGTAAAGCCGGAATAACAGAAACGACATCTGATGTTTGTACAGGAAATATTCATATTACAAATTCAGATGTGTCATTTACATTCGACAAGGCTAATATTTACTCATTGAATGAGAATCAGGTAAAATCTGGTGGAAACAAGCACATCAATCTTTCCAATTATCCGCTTTTTCGGGAAGAGAATATCAATTTGATTTCAGATTTCGAAGGATTACTTGTAAAAGAATCTAAATTCCTAGTTCCTTTCAAGAATAGCTTTTTAAATGCGAAAGGTGAAGATTTACTCATAAATAATAATTTGATTGCTGGTTTAATCGTGTTAAAATATAATCCAGGGAGAAATTCAAAAAGAATACAATTTAATTCCTCTCAAAAAAAAATATCCACTAGTAAGCGTAGGTTAAAAAAAGAACTCAGAAAAAGTGGATTAAATAATTTCAAGATTGAATATCTCGAAGAATCAATAAAGATTTATTTTTTAAAAACAATATCGGACTAATGCACTGGCTACAACATCGCATAACTCAAATGGCTGTGTTTATAGGTAGTTTGGCGATTTGCATCTATAAAATTGATATCTTTAACTAAACAAATTAACCTAGCGGCTCGGCCGGGCTTCTGATTCGTATATCCTGTAGTGCCACAGGCTACTACAGGGCTTCTTTCTCTCGACTTTCGTCGGGATGAGTGACCCTGAATCTCGCCGCACACCGCGCCGCATTATATACAGGAACGTTGTAGCGCATTTATTGGATGATAGATAAATTAATAGAACAAATCGAGGGTGAATTGGCTCGACTTGGTTATAACGGCAAAAGCATCAATGAATTACCAGATGTCATTATCCGGATAGAAATCACAATTAGGCTTGCTAGACTATATTACTATGAAAGGCATGCATTGAGAGAATCTGATGAGCATTGGTGCGCGGATTATTCTTATTATGTTCATTGGTTTGACCGCGATGAATATCAACGTTTATATAATTTATATCAAAAGTTGATTAATAAAATGAAGAAGGATGGCTGTTTCAGCAATAAGCCAATTAAATAAACGACGCTACAACAACGCATATAATGCAGCGCTAGATCTGCCACGCCGCGTACTTCTCACAAAAAATACTAATTTGGATAACTGAATAGTATATCATCCGGCGCACCATTGCTTCCGATTCGCACGCCACGCCGTTGGCGTGACTGCCAACATTTGCTCCCCTTCGACAGGCTCAGGGACCAGCAAATTTTGTTCGTCCGAATCTCGCCGCACACCGCGCCGCATTATATACAGGACCGTTGGCAACAATTAAAACCAAATGAATAGTAAGAATAAAATCATAAGAACCTGGAAAGGATGGACTTCATTAGAAAACGCACCGATTTATGAAAATATGCTTATAAATGAGGTATTTCCTGAAGTGAAAAGGAAAGGTGTTGAAGGATTAGAGAAAGTCAGTATTTCGACTATGGAAAAGAATGATGAGATGGAGTTTTTTCTTGTGCTTCAATTTGACTCATTGGATTCGGTTAAAGTATTCGCTGGAGAAGACTATGAGCAAGCCTATATTCCTGACAATGCAAAACGTGTACTATCGAGATATGATAAAACTGCTCAACATTTTACTTTGAAAGAAGAACTGATATTAAAATAAAAACTGTTGCCAACAATGGCTATAATTCATTGTGGTTTTGTGCCACACCAAAATAAAAGTATTAATCAAATAGCTGGATTTCGGCGGAATAATCCTGCGGATGATTCCACAACGAAATCATAGCCGAGACCGTTGTACGCAAGCTGAAAGACTGTTTCAAATCTTTATTAATCCAAAAACCTCGACACGTCCTTTGTCAATGTAAACTTAAAATTCCCTATTGTGTAGTATAACATTCCAATTGTTACTCCTATAAGTGCATATTCAATTTTTGGAAGAAACGTTGAACCCACTGTTATAAAAACACAAATAAGTGTATTGATAACTATAGGTTTTCTAAAAGGTGGTAAAAATTTAAAATATATGGTTTGTTTTCCTACATAAAAGAAACACATTCCCACTATTGCCAGTACCCTAAAATCGTTTTGGTTTAAATCATTCAAAATAGCATGTCTGATGACAATAGCTAATATCACAAATCCCATAGCAAGAAAGAAGTGAGAATAAATAAGCGCAAAACCATTCTTCATTGCTTTTAATCTTTCCATTATATGGAAGCTATCATAATAAATCCACCAGATTAATCCTATCATAATAAATCCAGTTACGGCAGCAATGACACTCAATACATCCCAATTAATATCTCTTAAGGCTGTTGTTAAACTAATAATAGATTCACCTAAAAGTATAATGGAAAGAAGACCAATTCTTTCAACTAAATGCTCTTTATGTACTGGAGGCACAATCTTGTTTTTGCTTACAATAACAAAGGCTATCATTTCAAATACGATTCCTAAAACTAAAGTAATTTCTCTGTAAGGATCAGGGAAGAGAAATGAAGCACCAATAATAATTGTTCCAATAATTATAATTATACCGCATTTATTAGCATACTCTTTTGACTCATTAAGTGCTTTAGTAGAATTAATATACAAGCCTGCAATAATTATTTGAATAACTGCATAAAAGCCAATAAACAACCCATAGTTTTCAAATAAATCACTACCTAAAAAGGCAGTCATTGTTATCATTAAAAACATGATAGCCAAACTTGAAATTCTATGGTACCTACTATCTGTGTCAAAACGATTAGCAAATAAGGTGTGCAGCGTCCAAATCCACCAAATAGATAGGAATTGAAGAGGAAACATCCAAATTTGTTTAGGATCTATATGATTATGATGCGTATGTGCAAGTTGATGCGTAACAATACCTATACTGGACACAAAAACCAAATCAAAAAAAAGCTCCAACCATGTGGCATGCCTATTCTGAACTAAATATTTAAATGTTTTCTTCAATAGAAACTATTTTTTAGCACGTATAAAATCATATACTCCTTTACCTTCAGCTATTAATATATTCTCCTGTAAAGCTTTCATTTTGGTCACCATTATTCGATTTCCCATTCTGACCAATTTTCCTTCAAAAACTAAATCATTTCCATCTGCAAATCTCAAATAATCTACTCTCAAGTCTATTGTTGACAGTTTATCTTCTGGCGAATTGAAATTGGCAATTCCTATGGCGCCACCAACAGAATCTAAAATTGTAGCAATAATTCCGCCGTGCCAATGATTAGTGCGAATATCACCGACTAAATCTTTTCTAAATGGTACTCGTACTTTGATGAAATCCTTTTCAACAATTTCAACTTTTAATCCAAAATGTTTATGAATTGGGATTTCTTCTTCTGCCAATTTTATCAATCTTTCTTTTGTCTTTATATCCATATGACAGATTTATAGCATTTCACCTCTTGCAGGATAGCCTGACTGAACGATATAATCAACTGCTTTTACAAATGACGGCAAATATGGTCTTCCCCAAGGGTTACTGTTTATAGCTGAATAATAAACTTGATTATTATTGTCAATTAAAAATAATCCTGGTTCACTAAACTCACTTGGTTCACCATCTTTTACACCTGCACTTAAATACAAAGCCCAATCTCTTGCTGTGGATTCTGATAACTCATATCCCAAAGTAAGATTAGGTAATTCCCACTTTTGACGAGAAAGTCTTGCTCTCTTTTCGGTATCCATACTTACTGCTACGACATTAACACCTCTTTGCTGAAATTGTAGTAACAATTCTTGTAACTGTTGTAAATACTTTTTACAAATAGGACAATGTAGCCCACGGTAAAAAACAACTAATGTAAAGTTGTCTGGTTTTTGGTCTGCTAAATTCCATTGATTTCCATCCAATAATGGAAACTGTAAATCTGGTGCTATGTGTTTTGGTGTTGGTCTATTCATAATTAAAAGTTTGCTTTTAAATGATTTTCAAAACGATTAAAATCATTCTCTATTTCAGGGTTTTTCATTACATCATATGCCACAAAAGTTGGTAATGGTTCAAAACCAAACCATTTAAAATTAAGATGCATAGGTTTTAGTAAGTCATCTTCACTCATACCATTAAAAAAAGTTTCCTCTGGATTATTGAAAGCTTCTTTTGGTGCATTAGCGGTTACTGACATCATATACTTTCCATTTAACTTTCCACCTAATCCGTAATTCTTCTTCGGTGCTTCTTTACTTCTGCCATCACCATCAGACATTTCGCCCATCATACCCATCGAAAATACTTCATCAATGTATTTTTTAAACGACCAACTTACACCCATCCAGTTCAATGGTGTTTGAAAAAAGACCACATCTGCCCATTTGAATTTTTCGATTTCTTCATTGACATCATAATCGTCTTCCATTGTAGTTTTCTTGATATTGTAACCATTGCTCTTAAAGTAGCTTTCCGCTTTTTCAGTTAAAGTTGCGTTTAATTTTCCTTCAGAAAATGGATATTTCTGATGACCGTTGATTATAAAAATATTTTTCATTTTAAAATTTTGATTATATTTGTTTCACAAAGAAACTAATATTAGTTTAAAAAAGAAACTATTATACTTTCATTTGAACAAATAGTGGTAACCAAAAAGTAACTAATGGCAAGAAAATATATAGACAACCCGAATGCTTGTTCCCTTGTTCATACAATGAACATAATTGGCAATAAATGGAAACCGATTATTTTATATTTATTATCAAATGGTTCTATGCGATTTGGAATGCTGAATACTCTAATACCAACAATCTCAAAAAAGGTGCTGACTAATCAATTGAAAGAATTGGAAAATGATGGATTACTTTTAAGACAGTCTTTTGCTGAAATTCCACCAAGAGTTGAATACTCGTTGACTGAAAAAGCAATTGGACTTTTGCCCGTTTTAAGAAAGTTAAGTGATTGGGCAAATGAAGCTTATCCCGAAATGGAATTTGAACAATGTAGAATAATAGAAAAGGAAAAAAGCCAGCGTACAACAACGTATATAAAAAATAGCGGTTTAAGTGCTTAATCGAAAATGAATTTTATAAATTTAAGGCAGTACCAAACCGAAAAGTCCGTGAGTAAAATCCGCTACTTTTCATATACAAAACCGTTAGCCACTATGTGAAGCAATCAATGAGCAAAAAGTTTTTAACCATAACGATTCTGTTTTCAATTTTAAACTTCTTCGGCTGCAAAAGACAAAATGAACCGAAAAAAGAAAAATCTGAAATAGACTTGCTTATTGAAAATACTCTTGACGATTTTAACAATCGGAAAATATATAAATATCTCACATCTGAAATATTGGATTCGATTGCTGACGATAAATTAGAACAAGCAATTATTGATAATATTGAAACCAAATATCAAGATGGAGAACAATACACTTTCGACGAAATCTCAAAATTAACTAAAGGTCAACAAGCGGTTTTTTCCACTTGGTGGTTGGAAGCAGAAGTTAATAATGGTGGATTTAACCAATTCTATTTCAATTCAAGCGGACAATATGGAGAAATGGCAGAGATCGGATTTATGACAATTGGAGCGGAGAAATTCTCTAAATTGATTAAACGTGCGAATAAAATTTATTCAGAAAACAAAGACCAACTTGAGGAATATGACGATGGTACTATGGAAAGCTTTAGTGAGTCTTATATCGATAATCTTTTCAATGATTTGGAAACTGATTTTTACAAACTATTTGATATCGAAAAAATTGGCGAATTAAGAATAAAATACATAAGAGAAAACAAAAACGAATTTATAGCTGAATAATAACACACAGTGGCTAACAGCGCATAACTCAAATGGCTGTGTTTATGGGTGGTTTGGCGATTTGCATTTATAAAATTGATATCTTTAACTAAACAAATTAACCTAGCGGCTCGGCCTGGCTTCTGATTCGTATATCCTGTAGTGCCACAGGCTACTACAGGGCTTATCGATCCCTACTTACGCGGGATGAATGACCCTGAATCACAGCCGCCAACCGCCACTAGCGTTATACAGGAACGTTGTAGCGCATTTATTGGATGATAGATAAATTAATAGAACAAATCGAGGGTGAATTGGCTCGACTTGGTTATAACGGCAAAAGCATCAATGAATTACCAGATGTCATTATCCGGATAGAAATCACAATTAGGCTTGCTAGACTATATTACTATGAAAGGCATGCATTGAGAGAATCTGATGAGCATTGGTGCGCGGATTATTCTTATTATGTTCATTGGTTTGACCGCGATGAATATCAACGTTTATATAATTTATATCAAAAGTTGATTAATAAAATGAAGAAGGATGGCTGTTTCAGCAATAAGCCAATTAAATAAACGACGCTACAACAACGCATATAATTTATGGCTCAATTTGAGCCATGCCAAAATCTCCCCATTTAATTGTAAATTAGTCTATCGGATAAAACCGTAAATGCCGCCTTGCCGCGGCTTCTGCTTCGCAGCTTCCCACGAAACGCTACCGCGTTTTTGTTTCATACCGACTCGCAGCCGGCGGAGCGCCACAAAATCATATACAAAACCGTTGGCACCAATTAATGACAAAATGAAGAGAAAAGTTTTCAAGCAAATTATAAAAGAATTTTGGATTCAATCCTTAATCAGTATTCTGTGGGGAATTTATCGAGTCTATTTTTCGGAAGAAGAGGATAATAAATTTACGGTGTTTATTTCTAACTTTTCTGCTGCATTATTTTTACTAAGCTGGATGTTTGGTCAATTTGTGCGGGTAAAAAAACAACAGAAAATTGAGGAAGAGTTTGGCGCGGTTAAATCCAGTATAATTTCATTGACGGAAAACTTGAAAGCTCAAACAAAAGATTTGATTGGATATTCAACTGGTGGTGATAGTATTGCTTATTTCACACCGTCGTTCATGAAAGGCAAAAAGGGAATTTCGTTACACCTAACAAACCAATCAGAATATCCTGTTTTTGATATACAAGTGGAATGGATTGACTTGAACGAACAGGTTGATTTGGCAAATGGAAAATTTTGGACTAGGCACAATCATCTATTCGGAAATTTATACCCTAAAAAAGGAATAATGGATGCATTAAGGTTTAATTTTAGTGACGATCATGATTTGAGAATTAATCTCTTTATAAATACTAGGAATAAGCACGTCTCTCAAGCTTTGCGGGTAATATCCATAGATGGCGTTCCAAAAATTGCTTATCGAATAATGGGAGATGAACTCATAAAAAGAGTAATTCCAGATGATTTTCCAGGATTCGATCCAGAAAATCCTGATAAAACGTTTCAATAACTGGTGCCAACAACGCATATGTATTTATGGCTAGATTTGGCTAGCATTATATCTCCCCAATTATTGTAAATTAGTCTTTCGGATAAAACCGTAGATGCGGCTCCGCCGTAGCTTCTGATTCGCACACCCAGTAGTAGCCTTCGGCACTACGGGTTTCCCACTTTTGCTCCGCAATATGACTCACTCCGAATCACAGCCGCCAACCGCCACTAGCGTTATACAGGAACGTTGGCATTAATTTGAAAAAGAGAGTAAATAGAATGAAACTTGGCGATTTTTTGAAACTAATTATTGGAAAAACAGTTGAAGAAATTTATAAAGTTGACTACAATAATGATACGGAGAATGATGATTATTTACCTTGGCTTTTTTTTATAAAATTTATCGGATTTGACAAGTATTTAGAAATCGAAGGTGATTTTGATGGAGATCATATCAAAATAAACTTATTTGATAATTCGGAATTGAATAAAAAAATGAAAAAGAACAATTTCAAAGACGAACCTGATTTATGGCAAGTTTATAAAGTGAAAGAAAATGAAACTCTTGGTAAATTAATTAATAAACCAATACAGGAATGCGAGTATGGTGTTGATAAAGAATGGTCAATCCTAAATGGGAATAAATCAAAAGGAGTTAAAGATGTTTTCTCCTTTGTTAGGTTCTCTCATGACAAAAGTGAAGTGACAATATTTGAAGGTGGTTGTGGACTTTTTGTCTCGAACGACCCAAATGTTAAACTGAATTTTGAATATACTTTTGATAAATTTAAAGTGGAATAAAAACTAATGCCAACAACGCATATAATGCAGCGCTAGATCTGCCACGCCGCGTACTTCTCACAAAAAATACTAATTTAGATAACCAAATAGTATATCATCCGGCGCACCATTGCTTCCGATTCGTATATCCTGTAGTGCCACAGGCTACTACAGGGCTTCTTTCTCTCGACTTTCGTCGGGATGAGTGACCCTGAATCACAGCCGCCATACGCCACGAGCGTTATACAGGACCGTTAGCCATAATTGAATTACCGTAACATTCTTTTTAATTTATTGTCTTATAAAAACTCAATCAATTAAAATATGAAAAACATACTTTTTTCATTGCTGATAATATTAATCTTTAGCTCCTGTAAAAATGATGTAACCGAAAACGAACGAATATTAATTATCGTGTCGAACACCGAGGATATGGGAGATGCAGAGAAACACTTTGCAGGTAACAATCTTTGGGAAGTAGCACCTCCATATCATGTTTTTGTTTCTCACGGATACAAAGTTGATTTTGTTTCACCCACTGGAGGAAAGGTCCCTTTCTCAATGGATCCTGTTGGAATTAGTAGTTATACTATAAAATATGAAAATTTTTACGGCAATGTTGAAAATTCATTAACACCTGACCAAGTTGATTATAAAAACTATAAAGCTGTTTTTATTGGCGGTGGATATGGACCATTGTTTGATGTAGCCAATAATCAAAAATTATTATCAATAATAGCTAACATTTACGAAAATGATGGAATAGTTGGAGGTTGTGGACATGGTCCTGGTGCTTTTGCAAATGTTAAACTTAGTAATGGAGATTATATGGTTAAAGGTATAAAAGTGACAGGTTTTCCAAATTCAACTGAGATTACTAAAAGTTGGGCTAAAGAAGGAAGTTTATTACCTGTAATGCTAGAGGACCAATTAAGAAATAATGGAGGCATATTTCAAACTAAAAGTGATTTGAATGATAAACACGATATAGTTATTGATAAGAGAATTGTGACGACCATGTTTCTTCCATCTTCAGCAATTGTCGCCAAAGAAATGATTAAACTAATAGAAAACTAATACCAACTACGCATATAGTGCAGCGCTAGATCTGCCAGGTCGCATACTTCTCGCAAAAAATACTAATTTAGATAACTAAATAGTATATCATCCGGCGCCCCTATGCTTCCGATTCGTATATCCTGTAGTTCCCAGGCTACTACAGGGCTTCTTGCTCCCGACTTTCGTCGGGATGATTCACTTCGAATCTCGCCGCATTATATTTAGGAATGTGCCTTAATTAAAAAACGAAAATATTTTTATTATTAAAATTTATACTTCAAATGAGAAAATTAATTCTACTCACTTTTATTATTGGAAGTTATTCCGCTTTTTGTCAGTCAAAGACTCTTACAAAGGAAGAGCGTAAGGCGAAGATGGAAAAATTAAATAAGAAATTAAATAAAAATTCAGAAGGACCAGCTGGATATTTTATAAAGGTAGATGGAGAGAAGGTAATTATGCATAGATTTCCAAATACAGTTAAAGCGTTTTTAGATAGCTCTTCAGACTCGGACTACCTAATTTCAACAGCAAAGGTTCATTATTATAATGAAAAAGGAAAATTAAAAAAAATAAGTCAAGCTAAAATCTCTGAATTATACGATGGTAAAAACTATTATTCGAGATTAAAAATTGGCAGTGTTTTCGGGCTTAATCGTTTACATAGAATAATAATTACAAGTGATGAATATATACTTACGGAGTATTTTTCTCATGGAGCTTTTTATTATTATTTATTTGATCGCAAAAAAGAAGAATTTGTTTACAAAAAGATAAAGAGTGTGGTAAAATCAAAAAAGGACAATGAACTTGCCGATGATTACATACGTCCCTATTTTACTAACTGCTCAAAGTTTATCACTCGATTAAACGATAACCTAAGTATCGAGTATAAACAGAAACTAAACAGTAATCATTTTTATAGTAGAATGACAGCTGGTATGTCAAATATGAAATGTGAATAGGCCGATTTATATATCGCGCATTTTCAACTAAGCCTAACAACGTGAATATTTCATTGCTTGGAAATTCCTACTCGGAATGTCTGTCGCCTCTGAACAATGGATTTCTGTTTATTTGCTAACTTAGTGCAAACGCAACGAAACCATACAAGAACACGTTGGCGGTCATTTAAGAACGCTGGACCAAATAAATTTAAACAAAGTCGATTTTGAAATTCACAAATGTCAATAGTTGATCTATGCTAACAGAAATAAATCCGAAATTACCTATGCGGGACAAAATTGTTACCAGAGAATTCTATATAACTATTTTGGAATTCAAGGATTTTGGTAGCGTCGACTACGACGAATATTTGATGGTTGAAAAAGACAAAATTCAAATTCACTTTTTTAAGTTTCGAGATCTTGACCCAAAAGAAAATTATGGGCAAGTTTATATTAGAACTGATAATATTGATGAATTTTACAAATCTCTATTGGATAAAAAAACTAAAATACACCCAAACGGACCCTTGGAAATCAAACCTTGGGGGCAAAAAGAATTTTCCATACTTGATCCTGACAATAATCTTCTAACATTTGGAGAAAGCATCTAATGTTATAAAACGAACCGCCAACAACGCATACCGCAAATGGCTGTGTTTATGAGTGGTTTGTCGATTTGCATCTATAAAATTGATATCTTTAACTAAACAAAATAACTTAGCGGCTCGGCCTGGCTTCTGATTCGCACACCCAGTAGTAGCCTCCGGCACTACGGGTTTCCCACTTTTGCTCCGCAAAATGAATCACTCCGAATCACAGCCGCCAACCGCCACAAGCGTTATACAGGAACGTTGTCCTTCATTATTTCGAAACCGTAAAAAATTAAATATTATATCTTTAGAGAAACTAACCTCTAATGATAAAATTCTTCCGAAGAATTCGACAAAAATTACTGACTGAAAACAAATTCAGCAAATATTTCCTTTATGCGATTGGTGAAATAGTGCTTGTTGTAATTGGAATTTTAATTGCACTACAGATTAATAATGCTAATGAAGAAAGAAAAACACGCCGAGCAGAGCGTAGTTACTTAGTGCGACTTGTTGAGGATTTGGAAGAAAACAAAGGGTTGTGGAGTGAACGTTACACTATTGAAGAAAATCGTTTAAAGGCAGCAAATGCATTTATAAATTATAGCTTCAATGAGGATAAAGACGCCATAAAGAATGTGATACCATACTTCAATTCGGTTTCGACATGGGAAGATCTTCATATAAATCAAGTTACATTTAAAGAAATGGTAAGTAGTGGGAATTTTGATCTTATATCTAATGATTCTATTAAATTTAAACTTCAGAATTTAGAGAAAACATATCAGACTATTTTGAATCGTTGGGATACTACAAAAAAAAATCTTCTGGAAGTATTATCTGATATCATAATTAAGAAAGTGAATTTTCTTTACAGTTATCCAATAGATCCAAGTCATAAACAAATTCTTTCTAAGAACTTCACACAAGCGGAAAAAGAATATTATTTCAGCGAAATAATGAAGCAATTTAAAGTTCTATTTGATGATCCATTATTTATGAATATAATGACATTAATTAATACTAATGCACCATTAGATCTTAAAGAATATAAGCAAGCAGAGGAACAGGTAACGGAACTAATTAATCTAATCAAAGCCGATCTAAAAACTGATAATTAAAATAACGAAAGCACAACAACGCTTAATTCAAATGGCTGCGTTTACAGCTATCTAGACGATTTACATTTATAAAATTGATATCGTTAACTAAGCAAATTAACCTAGCAGCTCGGCCTGGCTTCCGATTCGTATATCCTGTATTGCCATAGGCTACTACAGGGATGCAAATTTTGTTCTTCCGAATCAGCCATCAAGCCGCCACGAAATCATATACAATACCGTTGTAGCACATTCCATAAATCCCACTTCACATTTATTGTTGTACCTTGAAAATCAATAACTAACCAATCAATTACAATATTATGAAAACAAGGTTCACAATTGCATTAGCCATTCTATTTGGATTTCAAATTATGGGTTGTAAAAAAGAAGTTCAAGAAGTTAGAGCAGATGAGGTAAAAATCGATCTATTAAACGCTGAATTTCCAGATGCGAAGAAGGAAGTTAAGCTCACAATGGACAGTATTGTGCAAAGTGTAAAAGATAATGATATTGACAGACTTATATCATTTCATGCTTATGGCCCAAAGTTCACTGAATTTAAAAATGGAGAACCTAGAAATGATGGTAAGCAAAATGAAGAATTTGAACGAAGTATATTCGGATCTGTAACTGAAGTTATCAAATTTGATTTGAACGATATGAAGATAAATGTTTATGGTGATGTTGCTAATGTTACCCTACACTCTGATTTTCATTTGAAGTTTGGAGAAGATCTCGCAGTTGTGAACGAACAAATTTCTTTGCTGTTTCTAAAAACTAATAATGGATGGAGAATAGTCCATGAGCATCATTCACCTCTGAAGATGGAGGAATAACAAGAACGTGCTACAACAATGCATATAATGCAGCGCTAGATCTGCCAGGTCGCATACTTCTCACAAAAAATACTAATATAGATAACTGAATACTGTACCATCCGGCGCATCTATGCTTCCGTATCGTATATCCTGTAGTGCCAAAGGCGATTACAGGGATGCAAATTTTGTCCTTCTAAATCAGCCGCCAACTGCCACTAGGGTTATACAGGAACGTTCTGCTTTATTATTTTAACACTCAATTGCTTAAATATCATACCTTTAGTGAAACTATCCTCTAATGATTAAGTTCTTTCGAAAGATTAGACAACGAATGCTGTCTGAAAACAAATTCAGTAAGTACATTCTATACGCAATTGGCGAAATATTTCTTGTAATGATCGGGATTCTTTTGGCACTTCAGGTAAATAATTGGAATACTGCTAAGGTTGCCACCAAAAAAGAAAGAGGTATTTTAACCGAATTGTCCAGTGGTTTAAAATTAGACAAATCAATTTTAGAAAATGCCCTAAGAAAAGATTCTCTAGATCTGATAGGACTATATAGACTTGATTCTCTGCTAACCTATCCAGAATATGATAACAATACTGATGTAAATAAGCTATTTGGAAAAGTTTATGGGTTTCGTTTTGAACGTGTAAATACCGCTTTTTATGAAGACTTAAAATCGTCTGGACTTCAGGTACTAAAAGATGATGAAATCAGGCTGGCTGTGGTAAAACTCTTTGAAGACAACTATGTGGTTTTAGGAGATCTTCTCGACCTTGAACGAAGTGTAAATCAAGTAAATAGACCTTATTTTTTAGAAAACTTTACAGATCTTACATTTCAAGAGTATGCAAAACCTAGAAACATTAAATTAATCTGGAACGATTCATATTTTAAAAATTTGGTCCATTACCGAATAATTACTTTAGAATCGAATCAAATAAAATGGTACAAGAAAACTATAGATGACATTGATAATCTACAAGCACTTATTAATAACTATCTGGACGAATGAGAATGAAAAATAACCATAACACCACAACTCACATCACCCTGGCTTCTGATTTTCTTTTCTGAAAATCTGTGGAGACGACCATTCCCTGTAAAATTTATATAACTTAGTAAGGCATTAACGCAAAGATGTGTAAATCGAACAAGTTTTCTTCAGTCTTTGACCAACCAATAACCAATGATAAAATTCTTTAGATTATCAAAACATAATTTTGCAATGCAAAATCAAAGGTCTGGTAGACCTTTTATTGCGATAGCCCCTTGCAGACGTCCTCTAAACATAATTTGAAACTATGATCAAGTTCTTCAGACGAATTAGATTTAAACTTATGAGTGAAAACAAAACCGGCAAATATTTAAAATATGCTATCGGCGAGATTATACTGGTTGTGGTTGGTATTCTCATTGCACTTCAGATCAATAATTGGAATGAGACAGACAAAAGAATAGCGCTGGAAAAAAAGATGCTAAAAGAACTATTAACAAATCTGCGAAAAGACTCCTTAGATAATGCAATAAACGCTCAATGGTATCAACGAGTGGAGAGATCGGCAAGAATTATAAATCTATCTCTGGAAAAAAAGATTCCTTGGCACGATTCTCTAGCGAATCATTTTGGAAATCTTTATACTCATGGTATTTCAACCTATAATACTTCTGCATTTGAAAACCTAAAATCCATAGGGTTTGATTTAATTCGTAATGATAGTATTCGAATTACTCTAACCAATTTGCATAGTATAAACTATAGGCTTGTAGAAAAAACCGAAGAGGAATTTTCTAAAGATAATCACAATCAAATGGTCTTACCCATTTTAACGTCTAGACTAAAAATGGAAAGATGGTTCCACGCAGTTCCACATGATTATGAATCTTTAATGGAAGATCTAGTTTTTCAGGAAACTGTGAGATTTCGAGGAGTAACGATGGGCTATGTAGGCAATAATACGAAGGATGCCAATATTAGAGTAGGCAACTTGATTCGAATGATAGAAAAAGAACTAAGAAAATAATAACGAAAGCACAACAGTGTATATAAGCCCTAGGGGAGTTCGTGCTTCGTCTATGGCTTTTTCGTATATTTAAGGTCTGTGCTAAACCAAAAATTAACTGCATAAAATCCGCTACTACTCACGTTAGCAAACATTTCAAGAGATGCAAGTATTATTAATGAAGTATTAGGATGACAAGAAGAATTATTTCAACAATTTTCATTCTAATTGCAATAGTGCTTGGGGTTATATTTTACACAAGAATTAACTTTCCAATTGGTTTGGAAGATTATTTCAAAAAGGAATTTTATAGCCAATTTGGTCCTCTGGCGATTTGTATCGAACTAATAATCGCGGGCTATTATCTATTTATTAAACATCCTAAATCAAATTTTACTTTGGCGTTATTCGGATTTACAGCATTGTTAGATCCTATTTTTAATACTATTGGTCTCTTTACTAGTAGTGTACCTACCTACGGTATGGTACTTTTTGTTATTAGTGCTTTAATAGCCCTTTGGCTTTCTTTTTCGAATACATTTAAAATGGGGCGTATATCTCCAATTGGGGTAATTATAAGTTTTATCCTTGGATTAGCCGTCGAATTATTCTTTAATTATTTATAAAAGAATCTTCAGCTATTTCGCTTTTAGCCCCATCTTACTGAAAACAAACTAAGCTGTGCCAACTTCGCTTAACGCATTCATGGCTATATGAACCGTTGTACGGTTTTTCACATTTATAAATTTGATATCTTTAACTAAACAAATAAACTGGCGGCTCTGACGGGCTCACCACTCTCTACATTCGTCGGGATGCATCCCTCGGAGTCACAGCCGCCAAAAGCCACAATCGAGGTAGTGGCACTTTGTGAGTAAAATAGAAAACATCCAAGAGTAAAATGAAACTATCTTCAAAAGCACAAAAAATATATAGCGAAATTGACAAGGAAACAACCAAGTTGGGAGATCTTCGAAAATTCGCTAAAGAAATAAAAAAAGACCATGAGTTGGCTATGGAACTCTGGTCAACGGGAAAATTTATGCCTCGTCAATTAGCGATCCTGATCATGGACAAAAAATGTCTCACCCAAGCTCTAATTGACCAACTTGACAATGATATTCAGAATCATGAATTCAATGAGCAAAATCAATTGATGGATTGGTTAATGGCTAATCAACTATCTAAGGACAAAAGGCTAATCGCTCTAATAGAATCGTGGGAAAATAGTCCTTCTAAATTACAAAGGAGGGTGTTTTGGTATTATCAAGCAAGATTGAGATGGATGGGTGATACACAACATTCTAATACGGGTAAGCTGTTAGATTCTATAGAGAAAAATCTTATGAAGGAAGAGCCTGAAGTGCAATGGGCTATGAATTATACGGCCGGGCAAATAGGAAAATGGCAGGAAGAATATCGCCAAAGATGTATTTCAATCGGTGAAAAAACTAAACTTTATAAAGATGAAATGGTGGCCAAAAATTGTACACCTAGTTATTTGCCCGAGTTCATCCGAATTGAAGTAGCTAAATTGAATAATTAAAAACCAGACACTACCAGGCATAATTCTAATAACTGTGTTTACAGCGCTCTGGACGATCTGATTATAAATTTGATATCCTTAACTAAACATCGCAATCTAGCGGCTCTGCCGGGCTCCCAACTCCCAACTTTCGACGGGAAGTATCACTATGGATCACTGCCGCCATTCGCGACACGGGTAAAACAGGAACAATTACAATATATTCAGAATAAGGCCAATAAAATGGTGACCATATCAAACTAAGCCGGAATTGAACTTCAAAGATTCACATACTTTAATACTTAATAATGTAGCCAGGTTTATTGATTTAACCGAGTTAGAAAAGCAAAAATACCTTTCATTACTCACAGAAATAAACGTTAAAAAGAAAACCTTTCTAATGCAGGCGGGTGACATTACCCAATATGAGTATTTTATAACAAAAGGATGCTTAAAGGTTTATACTATAGATGAAATGGGGGCACCTCATATCTCAATGTTTGCAGTAGAGGATTATTGGACTGGGGATATGGCGAGCTTTATGACCAAAAAACCTACACGCTATTTTATTAAGGCTACCGAGGATTCGGAATTATTAGGTATTTCAAGAGCGAATTACGATTTACTATTTCAAGAAATACCCAAATTTGAAAGGTTTTATCGTATACTTTATCAAAGGTCGCTTATAAGTTATATAAAGCGTTCTAATCATGGAATATCCTTATCTGCTGAGGAACGATATATAGAATTCAAAAAGAAATATCCTAATGTGGTCAATAGAATTACTCAAAAGGACCTAGCGGGTTATATTGGCATTACGCCAGAATTTATGAGTAAGATTATTACAAAAGTCAACCGTAAGTAAAAGTCTTAAACTAGTTCATTTTTTTTCATGTGTTCCTATCGGAATTTTGAAGCATGAAAAAACTCACAATTATCATATTTCTTTTATTCGTTGGGTCTTCGCATTCTTTGCAAGCTCAAATTACACAAGTAGAGCTGTTTTCGGGCTTTGATAAAACAGATTTTACAATATTCTCGAGCTATCCAATTAACAAAGGCAAGACGCTTAGTCTAAATACGCTGGCTTTCTTTCAAAAGTTTAAAAAGGAGAATAAAGAATTTGATGAGGTTGGTGTACAACCAACATTGTTTTGGAATATCACCAATAATATTGCTCTAGGGCCCTCTATATACTACAACAGCTTTGCAGGCTATTCTAACCGGCTATCGGCGAAGTACACATTCAAAAATTCACGTCTGTTTTTTGTTTTGATGCCAACAGTTGCATACTCAGAGCAAACTGAGACTAGTTACGCTGAAGTTCTTGTACAAATTCAATATATCAAACCTCTAAATGACAACCTATCGCTCGGGTTAAATGGACAGTTCTTAACTATTTGGGATGAGTTTAAAATGCACTCTAGAAGTTATCAGCAGTTGAGAGTTGGTGTGTCGCTTTATAAACATCAGGCAGGTGTTGGTTTAGATATTGACCAATACGGATCGATGCCAGTAGAAAAAACATCCTTCGGATTTTATTATCGAATAACTATATAATCAATTTTTAATCAAAACATTATGAAAGAATTAGTAAAACAACTATTAAAGACAAATCCAAACATTGGATTAAGTATCGCACGCTGGACGCTCGGATTGGTAATATTTCCTCATGGTGCACAAAAGTTATTAGGACTCTTTGGAGGATATGGCTATTCAGCAACCATAACGTCCTTAACAACACAAATGGATCTTCCTATCGTAGTGGCGTTCTCGGTGATAATGATTGAGTTTTTCGGCTCTATTGCACTGATTTTAGGACTCTTCTCTAGATTTTGGGCATTAGCTCTTGCCGTCATGTTCTTTGGCATTATTGTTACCACGCAACTCGAACACGGATTCTTTATGAACTGGTATGGAGATCAAACAGGTGAAGGAATTGAATATTCCCTTTTAGTTATCGGTATTGCTTTGAGTATCGTAGTAAATGGAAGTGGAAAATGGTCTATTGATGGTTTAATCTCTAAAAAATAAAAAGAATGAAAAAAATATTCACAATTGCAGGAAGTAATAGCCAGAAATCCATCAACAAAAGGTTGCTAAACTATTCATCGGGTTTACTAGAAAATGTACAAATTATTCCTATTGACCTAAATGATTATGTTCTGCCTGTCTATGGAATTGATTATGAAGACGAAAATGGCATACCTACTGCCATTAAGAGACTTAACGAATTATTTGATAAAGCTGATGGATTTATAGTAACACTGGCAGAACACAATGGAACCTATACGGCGGTATTTAAAAATACGATCGACTGGTTGTCTCGCGCGAATATAAAAATATGGAGAGATAAGCCTATGTTCTTAATGGCAACTTCACCCGGAGGTCGTGGTGGGGCTACTGTTTTACAGACTGCCGTTAACTACTTTCCCTATCTAGGGGGTAATGTAGTAGCTGATTTTGCCTTGCCTAATTTCTTCGATAATTTTTCAGAAGGAAGGATTTCAAATGCTCCCTTAAGGGAAGATTTGATTCAGAAGATTAAACATTTCGAAGATCATTTGAACACAAAATAAAGGACATATTATGGAAATTAAACTAAGACTTATCGTATTAATGCTAAGCATATTATTTACAGGTTTAACCGCTGGATTATGTTTTACCTGGTCCAATGCCATCACACCTGGAATTAGTAGATTGGATGACTTTGGTTTTTTGCAGTCCTTTCAAGCCATGAATCAGGCTATTATTAATAGCAGTTTCCTCGTTGTATTTTTTAGTCCTGTAATTCTTTTATTCATTAATGCCTTTTTACATCGTAATTCGCAGGCCACTACGTTTATGTCATTTTTAATGGCTGCGATTTTATATTTAGTGGGTATAGGGCTTATCACAGTTTTTAAAAATGTACCACTTAATGAATTGCTCGAAAGAACAACGTTAGAAAATCTCTCAGTAGTAGTACTTAAAACGTTACGGACAAAATTCGAACAACCTTGGAATCGCTGGAACATTCAGCGCGCTATTGCATCATTCACATCTTTTTCACTCTTGTTGATCGGACTGATTTATTCAAAACAATAACTATCTCTTTGAGTTTATAAAACAATTAATATAAACGGACAATAGCACTTCAGATCTATGAAGTTAATTATTAATCAAATTTTAAAACAATCAAATTATGAACAGTAACATTTTAGTTATCGGAGGAACTGGTAAAACTGGTCGCCGAGTAGTAGAACAATTAAAAAATAAAGGTATTGAGCCTAGAATAGGCTCAAGAAATGCATCACCAAGTTTCGATTGGGATGATAAAAACACATGGGTAAATGCTTTAGCAGGTATTGAAAGAATGTATGTTACCTATTATCCCGATTTGGCAGTTCCTGGTGCTAAAGAAGCTATAGAGAGTTTAACTTATTTAGCTAAGGATCTAGGCGTTAAAAAAATGGTGTTACTTTCCGGGAAAGGGGAGTCTGAAGCCGAGGCCTGTGAAAACATCGTTATAAATTCGGGTATAGATTATACCATCGTAAGAGCGTCATGGTTTAATCAAAATTGGAGTGAAAGTTTCTTTTTACAACCCATCCTTTCCGGTGAGGTGGCATTACCAATGTCGGACGTGCTCATTCCATTTGTAGATGCTAATGATATTGCCGAGGTTGCCGCTACCGTTTTGCTTGAGGATTCATATAATGGTGAAATCATAGAGGTAACAGGTCCGGAATTAATAACTTTTAAGGATGCTGTTAGGTTTATTTCAAAGACAAGCAATAGAAGCTTAAATTTCTATGACATCTCTTTAGAACAGTATATTCAGGAGATGAAGCAATTGCAAGTACCTGGTGATATGGTGTGGTTAATTGAGTATTTATTTAGTCATGTGTTAACCAATCCAAAAAATCAACTTGTGGTAAATGATATTGAACGTGTCTTAGGCAGAAAAGCGAAATCCTTTTCAGAATATGCTCATGAAACTGCTAAGACTGGAATTTGGAATCAAGTCATTGCTTAATTTCGATTACCAACAACGTGAATAAGTATTAGCGATTTGAACTAAGTTTCAAATCGCTATTCTTTTTTATTTTGTAATTTGAATTCTGAAATGAATCGTAGATAAACTGGCTCGTAATCATACATATACACGGTGTTCTTCTTGATCTTATAAATTTCTCTTATGATTAAATTCTTCCGGAAAATTCGGCAAAGTTTATTGACTGAAAATAAGTTTAGAAAGTATCTCATTTATGCAATAGGTGAGATTGTCTTGGTGGTGATAGGGATTCTTATTGCATTACAGATTAATAATTATAATCAGGAACGCATTATAAAAGAACAAAACCAGATAGTTCTTCAAAATTTAAATAAGGAGTTTAAGGAGAATCTAATTGAATTAGACGTAAGTATTGACAGATTAAACAGTGTAATTGAAGGTTTAGATAGGTTACTATTACTCATGAGAACTCAGGATAGTAATATGACTAATCTTGAATTTGATCAGCTCTTGAATAAAACATTTTGGATGCCAAATTGGAAACCTAGTTCATTTGTACTGGTGGAATTAAAAAACTCTGGAGCGCTATCTAACCTAAACAATAATAATTTAAAATCCTTACTATTTAAATGGGAAAGAGAATTTGACCAAATGGAGAATAATAACGCTAATTTTAAACAATACGGGGCAGAATATATAGAATTTATAACCAAAAATGGTTCCGTTAGAAATATTGATGCCTTGACAGAGGGCACAAAAAATCTTCAAAAATCAACCATTGCGATAAACAATCCAGAGCTTTTAAAGAATCCGGAGTTTGAAAATAGGGCAGATAATTTCTATTTCCTTTCTGTTAGATTAAGAGGGCATTTTCAATCTCTTAGTGAGTTAATGAAAGACATAATTGAAAACTCAAACGAATAATTAAAAAACGAAAGAACACTACCATTTATAATTAAAAGCTAGTTTTTACCCGGTAGATATGGAGTACCTATCTGGTTTACTGGATTAGCAGGGGCAATTCTAATCTTTGGAATTTAGAACGGGAAATAGATTATAGCCAAATGTTGATTAACTTCAAGAAATTAAATGTTCACAATAGCACTAATCAGGTTGCGCTTGTTGGGTTATTCGTTTAAAGTTTCTACATTTAAATAAAACTAAGTCACATAGAAAGATACGGCTAGCGCCCTTCCGATACCGCACACACACCACGTTATATAAGAGGGTATAGTATGTTATAAACTATATTAAACCATGGAACATTCCGATTTATTGAATACTCTTGCCCAAATAGCATTGGGAACTTTAGGCTTTACGGGAGTTGTTGTTGCATTAAAACATAGTGCCGATAATTGGGATAATTATGAAAAAATACGGTTTCAAGCATTGGTCACCACAACTTTGACCGCTCTGGTTGGTTCATTATTACCACAGATAATTAGTGTAGGAACCGAGGATACCTTTCTCATTTGGAGATTAGCAAACCTAGGGATTGGAATAATGCATCTAGCGAACTTTGGCTCAATTATTTACACAGCTGTAAAATTTAAAATTAAGCCGGAATTTAAGGGATTGAAGGATATTTTGGATACAATTGTTGGCCCAGCCTTGATAATACTGCATTTTGTGGCAGCATTAGGCTATATTCCATGGCTACAATTATTGCTTGTTATTGGCGTCTCACAACAATTATATATTGGGATAAGTAACTTTCTTGTATTCATTAGTTGGAAAAAAATATAAAATAAACCGTTAATAACCTTCAAATATATATATCCTCTATGGCTTAATTTGGCCAGATCTACACCTTGTAAATTTCAAATAAACTATCTTTATTTTAAATGAGACGCCAAGCGACATAAGCGACATCTTTAGGTACGTTAGGCAAAATTTAATTCGCACAATGAAGAAAAAAGCGATTTTAATATTTTCATTAGTAATGACCTTAGGTTGTGTGTCTAATATTGAGAGGAAGGAAAACTTAGGTTTTGTTAGAAATGCACATTCAATGGCATACAATGCATTAGAATCTAAAGTATATTTATTTGCAGGTGCAAGTGAAGAAGAAGTAGTGTCGGATTTGTGGGTGTTGGATAGCAAAAATTGGCGAAGAGTAGATACAAAGATTCAACCAGAACCCAGAACTTTTGCTTCAATGGTGTATGATATTCAGAATAATCGCTTGATTCTTTTTGGTGGAAGTAAAGTTTTATTTGGTATAAAGCCGGACTCTAATAACCTTCTGAACGATACATGGCAATTCAAGAATAACAAATGGGAAAAATTAATTACAAAAAACTCTCCGATACCTAGAGCAGAGGCATCTATGGTCTATGACCAAGATCGCGAAACAGTTGTTTTGTTTGGTGGTTATCATATTCAAAATAACGAGTACATTAAACTCGGTGATACATGGGAGTTTCGAAATAATGATTGGAATTTAATTACGAATTCAGGACCATCTAACCGACATGGAGCCGCTATGGCATATGATTCCGAAGAAAAATGTATAATCCTTTTTGGTGGTAGTACGATAGATAAACAATACGGTGAATCTAAGGGAGAGACTTGGAAATGGGATGGTAAAGAGTGGAAGAAAACAACTAACATAGGTCCTGCGGGTATCTTTAACGCCTCAATGGCCTATGATGAAGAAAGAAAAGAGTTCATTAGGTTTGGAGGATGGAACGGTACCACAAGGATAAACGAAACCTGGAGGTTAAGTGGAAATAATTGGGATAAACTTAAAACTAATAAAAGCCCTAATCCAAGAAATCATAGTAACATGATTTATGACCAAAAAAACGGAAGAATGGTTCTTTTTGGCGGGCATGATGGAGAAAACGTGTTTGGAGATATTTGGGAGTTTCGAAATTATGAATGGAACAAAATAATGGAAACAAGCCCTATTAGAAGAATAGAAAATGGACATTGAACTATTGCCAACAACTACAGCAAATAGTAGTGTTTTTAGCCAACTGAACGATTTACTTTTATAAAATCGATATCTTTAACTAAACCTAGCAATCTAGCGGCTTTGCGCGGCTGTTCAAGCCTCTATTTCGTCGAGATGCATTACTACGGATCGCAGCCGCCCAGTCTCTGCCAACGATATAACCATAGGCACCGGTAGCATCCTAAGAAAAATAAAACACCTTAAAAGATCATGAAAACTATAACCTTAATTCTTACACTATTTATTGTCTCTTGCGATTTATCTAAGGACATAAATCTTGCGAGTGACGAAGACAAAAAATTACTTCATGAGTTACATGAAAATTATCGCGATTATTGGCTGCAGAATGATAGTACGAAGGTTGTTAATCTATTTACTGAAAATGGGGCTTTGATACCTCCGGGTAATCCGGGAAATTTTGTTCAGGGAAAAGCGGAAATAGGTAATTGGTGGTTTGCTACTACTAATAATACGAGTTATCCAATAACGGACTTTGTATATACCAAGGATAGTTTAATTATCGTAGATTCAAAAACAGCAGTTTGGGAAGGGGTCTCAACCGTGGGATGGAATACGGTTGTCAACGACTCCATTATTTCATCGTCTAAATCTTCATCGAACTTCATTACAGTTTGTACAAAAGTTAATGGAGAATGGAAAATACTGAGACAAATTTGGAATGTTAGACCCGTTAATTAAGTGACAGATGGCAGCAGTCAACAAGGTTAACACGTGTGGATGTGTTGTCGACTAGTTTGGCGTTTCTCATTCATAAAATCAATATATTTATACAAAAAAAAAAACCTAGTGGCTCTGCCGGGCTTCCCGTTCAAAACATGCATAGGGAGGCGTTACTATAGTTCACGGTCGCACAGTCTTTGCAGAGGTTATGGAGAGGAACGTACCCAGCTTCGGAGCACATGAGTGCTTTTAAACTAGTACTCAAAAAAAGTTAGTTATGAAATTTTACACATCGATTCCAGGAAGTCTAAAACCATATTACGATTCGGAACTGGAAAAATACAAAACCGAATACTCAAGGGGGAATTTAAAAAGCGCTTGGAATCATTTAGAGAGAGCTCATATAATAGGACAAAAATATCCTTATGCCCATACTTTAGTACATTGGAAAATGCTGCAATTCGGGATTAAAATTAAGAGTGGTAAGGAAATTATCGGACAAATTCCGCGGCTGATCTTCGGAGGAGTTAAATCTTTTGTTGGTAAAATTCCTGTTGGTAATCCAGGCGGAGCGAATGTGCCACCATTAAAACCATTTCCAATTGAAAAAGAATTAAAGGATATTTTCTTTAAAGCAGGAATCAATAATGTCTGACCGTAAAATTCTACAAAAAACAAAGTTATCGAATGACAGAAATTATTGATCTAAGTCAGGAAATCTATGAAGGAATGCCGGTTTATAAAGACCTTCCGCAAGTAAAAATTACAGTTCATAATTCGCACGAAGAGTGGAACGGAATTAAAAATCCTAAAGTAAAAACCCCGGCTGTTCATAAATTAGAAATGGGAGAACACACCGGAACTCACGTAGACGCCATAAATCATATGGGTATACAGCATAGGGGAAAGTCTATCGATAAAATGCCTTTATCCATGTTTTATACAGAAGGCATCTGTTTAGATCTATCTCATAAAGGGTTAAGAGAACTAATCGAACCACATGAGATCGAAAATGCTTGTATAAAAGCAGGATTAAAAATAAAGAAAGGGGATACCGTGTTAATTTATACAGATCACTATCGAAAAAATTTCAATGGAAATAATTGGAACAATGGTCCCGGAATTACTGCAGATACGGCAAGTTGGCTTGGTGAACAGAAGATAGCGGCTTTTGGAGTTGAAACTATGTCGCCCGGCGTTCCCGGGGTATCAAATAAGGAAGTACATCGTATTTGTGGAGAGTTGAATTTCACTCACTATGAAAATATGATCAATCTTCATTTACTAATTAACAGAGGAAGATTTAGATTTATAGGCTTACCTTTAAAAATAAAAGGAGGTACCGGCTCTCCGGTAAGAGCAGTCGCAATTTTTGAAGAATAAAAGAAGCGAACCGTGTCATCCCGATGTATAATCAATTATTTGGCTACTTTCTATTTATTAAAAATATTGAATTTTTTCATCTGAAAATAGACCGCTTAACCACCTAACTTAGTCCATGCATAATCGCAGGTTGCACGATTAAAATATGTCACAACGAAAAAGGAAAATCGCAATTATTGGCTTAGGCCCCAGAGGTGGATATGCTTTTGAAAGGTTGATCACAGAGTTGGCAAGTGATTCACTTCTTACCAATATACATATATCATTATTTGAACATACCGGAAATTTCGGTAACGGACAGGTTTATGATCTACACCAAAATAATTCCAATTGGATAAACATTTCAGAAAGAGTGTTGGATCTACCCGAACGTGAGTTAATTAATACAGAGAACCTTAAAATAGATCCTTTCCCAACGTACAAAGAATGGGCTGATAAGGATTTTTCGATGATTTCTGAAGAAACGCCAGATTCCTACCCGCCACGTTCCAAGATTGGAGAATTTCTGGCTCAACGGTTCCAATCACTACTAACCCCCCTGGCTCAATACGGGATAACGGCCATACATCGGGAATGCGTGGAAAATGTAAAATGGCTGAAGGATGGTAAATTAGTAGTTAAGACCGATAACACTACCTACGAAGAGTTTGATGAGATATTATTAACTATTGGACATCAGCCCACAGAGCTTTCTAAACAAATAGAGGAATGGGAAAAATATGCGTCTGCCAAGCAAGACATCTGCCTGTTTAAATCACCTTACCCTACAACTAGTTATTTAGGCAACAAAAACCTAAATGAAAGGAGTACCATCGGAATACGCGGATTTGGACTAGCCATGATCGATGTTGTGAGGGCTATTGCCAATAAGTTTGGCGAGTTTGCAACCTTAGATGAAAAGACCAGGCTGTGTGAATTTAAAACGGAAAACCCAATTAAAGATTTGTTCATTCCATTTTCACTGGATGGCTTGCCACCAGCGCCTAAACCTTTGAATGCAAAAATTGACAGTTGGTTTGAGCCTTCTGAAGATTCACTTTTAGCTTTTGAAAAGCAAATTGGAGATAAGAAGATTCAGAAAGCAGCCAAAAGTCCACAATTTCTTATAGATGCCTTTGTTCCAATAGCCTCAACTATTTATAAGAATCTGCCTAAAAATCAAAATGCACACACTCAAAAAGAAATTGAAATGGCCATAGGTTCATGGTTAAAAGATCAGGGGTATGAACATCCATTATTCGTTTCAGCAAAACAATCTGCCGAGCGCAGTATGCAAGAATATGTGGAAATGGCCACTGGAAATAGATCGATCAGCCTTGATTTTTGTGTGGGCCAGGTATGGCGACATTGTCAACCATCCATATACAAGGCTTTGTCGTTCAATGACTGTTCAGATGAAGTATTTGCTGAAATAATAGAACTTGACGAATCTACCAAAAGATATTCTTATGGCCCACCGGTTGAAAGCATTCAACAAATGTTGGCACTTTCAAAAAAGGGAATACTTAATTTAGACTATGTGTGCGATCCGGATATTGATTTAAATGATGAAGGATGGAAGTTAAGCAAAGATAAAAAATCAATCACGGCCAATATGATGATCGATTCCGTATTAGATTCCCCGCAAATTAAGATCGTACGATCAACCCTTGTTCAGCAATTACTTTCCGATAACTTAATGCAAGCGATCCATAGCGATCTTGGAATTGAAACCGATGAAAATGGTTACTTGCTTTCGGATGATGTAAACAGAAAGATCCCAATAGCGTTACTCGGTAGATTGGCTAAAGGAACGATCATAGGTGTTGATGCTATTTTGGAATGTTTTGGTGAACGACCCCAACAATGGGCGAAACAAGCCGCACAGCATCATAAAGAGTGGTTAAATCAAAATTAAACTAACTATGGAATTATTAAAATTAGCTACAGAATGGGCAAAAGCCGAAGTCTTTTCAACACGTTTCTTTATCTTATTTGCGCTTCTATTTTTAATCGCGAGTGCGGGATTCTGGCAGCTAGGGAAAACCGATCTAGCGAAGGCATACGTCATTCCAACCCTGGTAGCCGGTTTAATACTCGTGACCATTGGCCTAGGTTTGTTTTATACCAACAAATCCAGAGTTGTCCAATTTGAGAAATCATTTAACGCCGATGCTCCTGCCTTCTATGAGACTGAAATTGAACGATCCGAAAGTACTTTAAAGGAATACACAGTTGTTTTTAAAGTAATTCCAATACTAATTATCGTTGCTGCGTTACTAATTCTATTTATCAACACACCCACCTGGAGAGCTATTAGTATCACAACAATAGCTATGTTGATCGTTATTCTTTTGATCGACGGGACCGCACATGCCAGAATTGAAGCCTATCATAAAGAATTGAAATTGGTAGATCTAAAAAATGATATCAATGAATAACTATAAACAGCTAGGCATAACACTATTGGCTGTATTTATAACCAGTTTAATGATTTGCAATTTAAATTAATATCTTTAAGTAGTAGTAATACGCTAGTATTTCCGGCTAGTTGCTAATGTGAATATCGCGCTTCGGCTTTTCTAAAGACTTTTGTCTTTAACCAGGCTGCTGCGTTGAAAATGAAGTATTATCTCAATTAAAGTTATCGATAAAAGTCAACAGATATCACCCAATTGACAAATGATGATTGAAAGATTAAAGTTTTCCATCGATATAAATGCCGAAAGAACAGTGATCTGGAGAGCACTCTGGAATGAAAGCTCATATCGCGAGTGGGCTGGTGTTTTTTTTGATGGGTCCTATGTCGTCACGGATGAATGGAAAGAAAAAAGTAAGGTGCATTTTCTTGGTCCCGACCAAAATGGAATCTACAGTATCATAGAAAAACACATTCCAAATGAAATCATACACTTTAAACATATAGGAAATGTGGTAGGAGGAGTGGAGCAACCGGTTGATGACGAAACTAAAAAGTGGTCTGGGACGACAGAAATTTATAGGCTTTCCGAAAGTAAAAACGCTATCACACTTGAGGTTGAAATAGATATTATGGAGGAACACAAGGAATTTATGATAAAAACATTTCCTAAGGCCCTGAAGAAAATAAAAGACAATAGCAGTTAACGTAGCAGCGCCCTAGTGTCTTCGACTTCAATTAGCTCCAGCTTTCACATTTATAAAATTGATATCTTTAACGTATTGATATTTGAGCTGCTATGCCGGATTAAAGGATTAAATGTCCTTCTGTGCTAAAAGCTGCTATTAGGATGCGCATTCCCTACCTGCGTTGGGTTGCCTCAATCCTGCTATGAGTGTCACGGCTAGCAATGTACAAGCATGATCTACCCAAAAAAATAGAATATTTATGAAAGATATCCCGGGAACAGATGAAAACGGCAATCCTAAAAACGGACCTTTTACGCTGTATTTCAAGAACGGCCTTGTCTCTTGCCAGGGTGCGTTCGATAACGGAAAGAAATCTGGTAAATGGAAGTATTTTCTCAACAACGGCCAGATGCAATCTTCCGGTAGCTTCAAAGATGGTAAGATCGTAGGGCAATGGAAGTGGTTCTTTAAGAATGGCGAACCACGAGGGACGGGTGGTTTCGATGATGATGGGCAAAAACACGGTGAATGGAAAAGGTACCATGCCAACGGTCAACTGTGGGACGAAGGTCACTTTGAACACGGTAAGAAAAAAGGCACCTGGAAAGTGTATAACGAGGCTGGTGAGCTAGTAAAGACGGAATCTTTTAAACTTAAAAAATGAATATTGAAACTACATCTCATCCCAAGAAAGAAGATCTTCAAATAATTAGTGACGGAATAAAAAGCTATAACCAGCAATATCTTTCGGATGATGTTGTTTTTGAAGAAGACACGAGGTTTGCGGTATTTGCAAAAGATGAAAATGGTAAGGTGTTGGGTGGTATTAGAGCTTGCGGGTATTGGAATTATTGTGTACTCGAACTTCTATGGCTTTCTGAAGAAACCAGAAGATCAGGTGTTGGAAGCCAGCTGGTAGAGGCATTCGAAGAATTCGCTGCCCTTAAGGGTTTTAATTATATCCGAACCGAAACAGTAAGCTTTCAAGCCCGCCCGTTTTACGAAAAACTAGGATATACAGTGTATGGGGAATTACCGGATTTTCCAAAAGGACATACCACCTATTGTTTGTTCAAAGAACTTAAATAGATTTTATTATTTTATCAACGCCGGCAATCAATTAGGAATTTTGTGCAGATCACGGTTGTTTATAACCGGCACCCGGGGATGATTTAACCCGATATTACAATGGCTATAAATACTCGAACTCCCCGGAAAGTGAAATACTCATAACTATGAAACAATCTATATTAGGATTCATTTTACTCTATACCCTACAGGTTTTTGGTCAATCAACTAACGAAGTTCAAGTGGTGCTGGATAAGATAATAACTCATGCCCAAGAGGCTTCCCTCTATAGAAATAATATCAATTGGGATTCTGTAAAACCACAGGTTTATAAACTCGCCAAAGAGGCAGAATCTGTTAACGATTTAAGCCCGGCCTTAAAATATCTCTTAAAATCATTAGGAGACGAACATGGAAGGGTATTTCATAATAATCAAATAATCGCTCATTATTATAGCGGAGAGTTGAAGGATCATCTAAAAACATTCGATCCAAAAATTTACAACAAGATACAAATGGCTCAAACCTATTATTTCCACACAGAAATGTTGGAGAATGAAATAGGATATATCCGTATAGTTGGCTTGCCAATGGGAGACAATGAAAAAATGGCATCCGAGATCCAGACAGAAGTTTGCGATCTAATAAATGCCGGAGCCAAAAACTGGATCGTGGATCTAAGATACAATGGAGGTGGAAATATGCACCCGATGGCAGAGGGTATTGCACTGCTAATTGGCGATGATATTGTGGGAGGCTCTCAAGGGTTAACAAATACCGAGAGTTCTGTATGGAGAGTGGAAAACGGCGATTTCTTTTACGACGAGTATTCAATAGAATTACAGGACGATTGTGCCCCTAAAAACCTTCCGAAGATAGCTGTTTTAACAAGTGTGTACACTGCCAGCTCCGGGGAGGCCTTGGCAGTAATCTTTAAAGGGAGAGATAAAACTAAGTTCTTCGGTCAAAAAACCTTTGGAATGATCACGGTTACAGATTGGGAAGTGATTGATGAAACGACCGCTATGACCATCTCGGTTAGTTATTACAAAGATAGAAATGGGAATGTCTATAACGAGTTTGTGGATGTCGATAAGGAATTACCGTTTGTGATAGAACCATTAAGTGAAAATGATGAAAGTATTCGCTCTGCAATAAATTGGTTAAAGGAAGATTAAAGCTGAATCGGAAAATGGATCATTATTTTATCAATTCAAGCTAAAACAAGATCGCACTCTACATCCAGGACATGGCAAATTCTCATTTGCGTAGGATACAAAGCTTTTGGTTGAACAATTTAATGGAATCTTTCTATAAGAATCTCTTATCCCTGTTGTATTCGATAGATCACATATGGTGCTACCGAAATCCATATTAGGATCAGCAGCCATACACGACCAGCCAGAATGTTGTAATCGTGCAGCAATTTTTCCCATGGGTGGCCGGCAACATAATGGCCAAACAAAAATTCGAAAATGACAGTAAATAACAGCCACGCTAATCCAATGTATAGGGTTTGAGAAATATTCATTGGCGGCCAGATCCTGAATAATACCCACACATAAATACCAAATAGTACGATCATACTCGCCGTAGATAGCTGGTGAGCCTGCAGTTCACTAAAACGGCTGGCTAAAAACTTCTCTCTAAATAAACCGTTAGAGATGGCTATAATGATCATAGGGAACCAAGCCAGTATATACTTCCACATGAGTTTTGTATTTTAATTAAACCCTCCGGTAATAATGAATAAATTTACATTTGGATGTCTTCATGTGTAATGACAATTATCAATTTCGGGACAACATTTCAATATTTTTTTCTTTCTGATTCTCAAATAATTAAAATTTATATCTTTAGATAAACTAACCACTCGTGATAAAATTCTTCAGATTATCAAAACATAATTTTGCAAAGCAAAATCAAAGGTCTGGTAGACCTTTGGTTGCGATAGCCGCTTGCGGACGTCCTCTACACATAATTTGAAATTATGATCAAGTTCTTTAGACGAATCAGACTTAAACTTATGAGTGAAAACAAAACTGGCAAATATCTGCTCTATGCCATTGGAGAAATTGTACTGGTGGTGATAGGGATCCTGATCGCCTTGCAGATCAATAATGCTAACGAGGCGAGAAAAGAGAGAGATAGGGAGATCAATTATCTATCAAACTTAAAAGCAGACCTTGTGAGTGAAATAGAAAATAACCGAAATTTTGCCGAATATCGTTTTCAAAAAGCCAAGGCGTGTACAAGACTATTAGGTTTAAACGAACCAGAGACCAAAGAGGAGGTAAGAGATTATACTGATGTTTATGAGCAGGTTTTTATATGGGGTGAATATGTGCCTAATAATAACACCTTCAAGGAGCTTTTAAGTTCTGGAAATTTGAGTCTGATCAAAAACGATTCTATAAAAAATCGCCTGATGGAGCTTCAAAAACGCTATACCGGTATCGCCAGTGGCGAGCATCATATGCGAAGAGAATTTGAAGAATACTTGTATAACCCTCATGTGAAGAATGCGACGGCACTGGGATATTTCGACTTGAGTAAAGCTGTAAAAGGATTCCCGCAAAGGCTTAAAATACAGGATATTCCAGACTCTGTTCATCGACAGCTGATCATGGACGCTAAATGGCAACATAATGATCACGTCTTTAAGAACGGACTAAGACTTGCTATGATGAACAATAGCTATTTGGCCGGATTACATGAAAACCTGGTGTTGTATCTCAAGGAAACGATTCAACAAATTGATGGCGAAATAGAAAAATAGCGAAGATAAAGATAGGCATCACGTTAAAAGATCAGGTGTGAGCGTATATAGGGTATGCCTTTTCATATATAAAATAGTAAGGTCTTTATGAAATATAAGGTAATAATTATCATATCAATTTTTCTTCTGAATTGTCATAACAACAAAGAACATCCACAAGAGATCGTATTAGATATTAAAACTACTGCCGATAGTTTAACTCTTTTCGGAGAGAACCTTATCTCAACACCACTGTACGAAAGAGATATGGCAATTTCACCAATGGGAAATGAGCTTATATACACGCTGGGTGATTACAAGCAGCACAAAAGATGCCTGGTTGTATTGAAACAGAACGATACTACATGGACTAAGCCGGAGATCCTGAACATTTCGGGTAAATACCAGGATATAGAACCATTTTATAGCAATAACGGGAACAGGCTGTATTTTGCTTCCAACCGGCCTATTTATGGCGATAGCACAAGAACCGATTATAATATTTGGTACAGCGATCGTGATAACAACGGGTGGTCTCAACCTGTAGCCTTGGATTCGATCGTCAATAGCAGAAGTGATGAGTTCTTCCCCTCCTTAAGTGAGAAAGGAAATTTGTTTTTCACCGCAACAAGAGATGATGGAATAGGGAGGGAGGACATATTTATGTCCGAATTGCTCCACGGCAAATTTCAACCTCCAAGACCGCTGCCGCCCGAAATAAACTCTACGTTCTTCGAATTCAATGCTTATATAAGTCCGAAAGAAGATCTAATAATATTTAGCTCGTATGGACGGGCTGATGGCTATGGGGGAGGGGATCTGTATATGAGCAGGAAAGATGATACCGGGAAGTGGACAACGGCCAAAAACCTGGGGGTGTTGATCAATTCGGAGAAACTGGATTTTTGTCCGTTTGTAGATTGGGGTTCTCGCAATTTTTATTTCACCAGCGAGCGAATTATCGATGTTGACGAAAAGCTGCAAAGTGTTGAAGAATTAAAGGAAATGTCCAATAGCACCCTAAACGGGTTTGGAAATATTTATAGAATTAGCATAGATAAATTAGAATAAATCTTGAATCAGACTAAGTGGCATCTTTATTTTCTGAACTTCATATTAATAAAAATTATAACTTTCACTAAACCAACCTCTAATGATTAAGTTTTTCCGGAAAATTCGTCAACGACTCCTCACCGAAAATAAATTCAGTAAATACCTGCTTTATGCTGTTGGGGAGATCATTCTCGTAGTCATTGGGATCTTAATAGCGCTTCAGATCAATAATGCTAACGAAGCGCGAAAAATTAGAAACCAGGAAGTTAAATACTTGCATAACTTACAGGTAGATCTCAACTTAAACGTTGACGAATTAAATAATTACCTGAAATCGGGAAATGCGAGTATCGAATCTGCGAATAAGGTTTTAGAATATTACGAAGGGAAACCCCTGGAAGATCTTAACGACTTGAATTTGCACGCAACCAACGTATATATCTGGTATAAATTCACCTTACACGACAATACGTACCAGGAACTGGTCAATTCGGGAAATTTGGGGATCATATCTAACGATTCTATAAAAAATGAACTTCTCAATTTACAGGCGCTCTATCATAAATTAAAGAATGAAGAAGATCATTATAGATATGATATGGAGTTGTTGATCTACGAACCTGTTTACGCAATGCTGGATATGAATGATCTCGTGAAGAATTACACCTATCAGGTTTCCAACGGACAAGCCGGCGAGAATGTTAGCCTCTCCAGAACGAACTACGAAGCAATGTTGAAAAATCTAAAACACAAAAATGGCTTTGTAATGGCTGTTTTTGAACATACTACTATGAACTCTCAGTTCACGGAAATGAAGGATCTGTGTCATAAACTAATCGATATGATAGATCGGGATTTGGAATCCAGCGATGGAAAATAGGGTAGAGGCCACATTTTTAGATATTAGATGGAATATAAGCAGGATAATTCATGTTCTTCTTATATTTATTCAAATATGATGTTATGGTGTCTATTTGTTGCCCACATTAGAACAATATTTACTTCAAATTCACTATATTCTATGAGCCGGACCCAATCACTCCAATTTTTTACCCTCAAAATCTCACCATTCTACCCTATAAAAAAAAGCGGCCTAACTTTCGTTAAACCACCTTATTATATGACTTTCGTCCTTGTAGCGAGAAGGAGACTTGAACTCCTGACCTCCGGGTTATGAATCCGACGCTCTAACCACCTGAGCTACCTCGCCATATTTGAGGCGCAAAGATAAAAACAAAATCGACCGGAAAAAATTTATAATCTAATTATTTGCATCCTTCTTTATTAGGCTACCACTTACAACCAATCCTTGTTTTATGCGTAGGGTAGGGGTTGGAAGGTTATGCCTTGATGTTATTCGTGTTTCGAATCCACTTCATCGCCGCTTCCTCCTTATAGTTCGTTTCAGGAGTTTACCAGTACTTCAAGCTTTGCCTCAAGAAGGCGCTTTGTTTCTCTATATCCTATATCGTAAATAGCATCGGTGTACTTCATATCGAAAGTACCAAATAAACTGAGATCGGAGGGTGATATCACCAGATCACACTGCTTGAACTTTAAGATGGAGTCTGCGGCCGACTTCAACTTATACGCGCGTTCAACAACATTGTAGGAATGCTTTAACTTGTCGATCCCCACTGGCTTTACAGGATTTACATACACCCCAATGATCTTATCACATACGGGTCTAAGGGGTTCTACAGGAAAATTATTGAAAACACCCCCATCTATATAATGAGAATCCCCTATCTCCACGGGTGAGAACAGGCCCGGAAACGAAGCCGATGCAAGTATAGGCCGGATAAGCTCCCCTTCATGAAATATCTTAAGAGTGCCTTTTAATAGGTCGGTGGCAGTTACGTATAAGGTGGTTTGTAAGGAACTAAAATCGTCTTTCTGCATGTAATTCCTGAATTCATCATAGAATTTTTCCGAATCGATAAAACCCGGTTTCCTGCGGGCGTACCTGCTCCGCTGGAAGATGGGAATGGTTTTAAAAAACTTAAGGATCTCCGAACATTCTATTCCAGCAGCGTACAACCCTCCAACAATGGCCCCGGCACTGGTACCCGAAATATGAGTGGGTTTCAGATTAAATTCCTCCATCGCCTGAAGGGCTCCAATGTGAGCTACACCCCTTATGCCTCCTCCCGAAAGAACTACCCCCAGATTCATTTTTTTTGGTCCAATTTTAAGTTCAAAAGTAAGTACAAAAATTACGAAGAAATATGACTCCTGTCAAACTATTACGCACAGCTATTTGTATTTAATCGAATAAATCAAAAAACCTATCCCAGACTTTTGGCAGTTTGCAATTAATATTTATATTGGGCTCCTGCTAACCAAAATCCTATGGAAGACAAAGTAAAATACGAAATGGAATTCCCGATACAAGTGTCACCATCACTGCTGTATCAGTATATCTCAACGCCCTCCGGAATGAGCGAATGGTATGCAGACAATGTGAACTCCCGGGGAGAGTATTTTACATTTATCTGGGAGGGTAGCGAGGAAAAGGCTAAACTTCTTGGTAAAAAGAGTGGTGAACGTATTAAATTCAGATGGGTGGAGGACGAAGACACCAATTATTACTTCGAGCTGCGCATCCAGGTGGATGAGATCACCAAAGATGTTTCCCTAATGGTAACAGATTTTGCCGAGGATGAAGAGGAAGTAGAAGAGGGCAAAATGCTGTGGACCAACATGATCTCTAACCTTAAGCATATTCTTGGCTCTACCTGATCTGCCATCATTGTTTCAAAAAATATCCTGGAAGCCTTTAGGCTTCCGTCTTCCTCACAAGAATATTTTTGTTTTTAGGTTCAACGGTTTGTAGCTACGATGCATTATGGAGCATTTCATACATTCGTTAGCCATACCCAATTTATATTACACAGCTTAAAACTGTATCTTTGTCGGCTCGAATAACGGCTCTATTTCATGATGACAAATTATAACGGTTCCCTGCTCGAAGCAGAAAATGCTACAATTCCGGTTAATAATCGAGGCTTGCATTTTGGCGACAGTGTATTTGAGACGATCCGCTACGCAGGGGGGAAGCTACTTTTTTGGGAAGATCACTATTTCAGGCTGATGTCGGCCATGCGAATACTTCGTATGGAGATCCCAATGGAATTCACACCAGAATTCATAGATGCCGAGATCGATAAAACCATTACCGCGTCTAACGCCATAAAGGACACCTGCCGGGTGCGGTTTACGGTATGGCGATCCTGGGGTGGTAAATACGCACCTCAAACCAATCATATAGAGTACCTTATCCAGATAGAAAAACTGGATTCTCCGTTCTATACCATTTCAGAAGAACCCTATGAGATCGAACTCTTTAAAGATCATTATCTCAACTCCGGATTACTTTCTACCCTCAAAACCAACAACAAGGTGATACATGTTTTAGGTAGTGTTTTTGCTGCTGAAAACGATTACCAGAACTGCCTGCTTCTCAATGAGAATAAAATGGTGGTTGAAGCCCTTAATGGCAATATCTTTCTGGTGAATGGTTATAAGATCAAAACCCCTCCTTTAAGCGACGGTTGTTTAAAAGGGGTTCTTCGGAAGCAAATGATCGATATCATTGGCCTCCTTCCCGATTATATTCTTGAAGAAGAAACGGTTTCGCCCTTCGAACTGCAAAAGGCCGATGAATTGTTCATTACAAACGTGATCACGGGAATTCAACCGGTTACTAAATACCGAAAGAAAGTGTTTGAAAATAAAGCTGCAAAGGAGCTGCTGGCCAAACTCAATGTAAAGGCCCGGCTGGGATAAATAAGTTTTTCAGTAAAATGTTTAGTTATTGCTGGGGTCTTCGGGTGCGTTAGACCAGATCACATAATCGCCGCCAAATTCAAGCATTTTCTCTTTCCAGAAATTATTATTGGATTTACCCAGGATCTTATTCTTGTATATATTTGGAGTTACTACCCAACTGTGAACCTCTAGCTCGCTTTCCAGTTGCTCGCTGGACCAGCCGGAATAGCCCAGGAAGAAACGGATTTGTTCCTTTTTAAGCACATCCTCCTTTAATAGATCCATGATAGCACTGAAATCGCCTCCCCAGTAAATACCATTAGAGATCTCTACACTTTCTGGTATAAGTTCGGGCACTTTATGAATAAAATAAAGATTGTCCTGTTCTACAGGACCGCCGTTATAAACTTCAAGATTTGAGGTGATCTCGGGAATAAAATCTTTGAGTTTGTACTTTAAAGGTTTATTGAGTATAAAACCCACCGAACCGCTCTCATTGTATTCGGCTAATAAAACCACCGATCGATTAAAGGATACATCTCCTATAATGGATGGTTCTGCTACCAACAATACCCCTTTATCAGGTTTAAGTGTAGTCATGCGGTTAGTTTGTACAATTAAATCTAAGTATTAATTTGTTAAAATACAACTTCCTATGCTCTCCCTTCACTTTTGAACAAAAAAAACCCTGCAAAATTGCAGGGTTCATGAAGAATTTTAGTTTCTTAAACTTAGTTCACAGAATTTGAAAGATCTGATCCTGCTTTGAACTTCACTACATTTTTAGCGGCGATCTTAATAGTTTTACCTGTTTGTGGATTTCTTCCTTCTCTTGCAGCTCTTCTTGAAACCGACCAAGATCCGAAACCAACTAGAGAAACTCTGTTTCCTTTCTTAAGTGATTTTTCTACATTTCCTAAGAAAGATTCTAATGCTTTTTTTGCAGCAGCTTTGGTGATTCCAGCATCTTCTGCCATGCCATCGATTAAATCTGATTTGTTCATAGTTATCTGTTTAAAATTAAATTGTTGGTTAAACTTTAAATTATTTGCTCTACAAATTTAGTCGGATTATCGTATCACGCAAGTAATGACGCGCTAAATCGCCGTTTTTGTTGATAAGTCAGCTCCTTTGTTAATAAAGACCAGCCATTTCTGTTAAAATTTCATGGATTCAGTAGTGATAAGGGTTTACACTACTTTCGCATCGGCTTCAAAAGTAAATCCGTTTATAAGGTCAATACTTTTCATTTTCCGTTTCCCGGGAAGTTGTAATTCCTTTATTTCCAGAAGTCCGTTTTCCAAGGCCACCCATATATTCTTTTTATCATAAATAAGCTTGCCCTCCGGATGTTCATGTTCACAGTCCACCCATGAAACTCCAAAGATCTTCGTTTTCAATTCTTCCCCTCCATTTACCAGGTAGCACCAGGCTGCAGGATAGGGATCCAGCCCTCTAATATGCGCTTTTATCTCCCCGGCTGGTTTAGACCAGTCAATTCTGGTGTTCTCATTATTTAACTTGGGGGCTTCCTTCAATTGATCGGCCGAAGATTGAACTTCGGTAGGTACATCACCTTCTGCAATCATCTTTACGGTTTCCAGCACAAGATCAGCTCCCAGGTCCATAAGCTTGTCATGCAGGCTGCCTGCAGTTTCGTCCCGCGCGATCGAGATTTCTTTTTTCGCAATAATGGCCCCGGTATCGATCTTCTCATCAATAAAGAAAGTGGTCACTCCTGTGGTCGATTCCCCATTCATGATTGCCCAGTTAATGGGCGCAGCACCCCGGTATTGGGGCAGGAGGGAGGCATGCAGATTAAAGGTGCCGTATTCGGGCATGGCCCAAACTACTTTCGGTAACATCCGGAATGCTACTACGATCTGTAAATTCGCTTCCAGCGCGCGCAGTTGGAAAAGAAAGTTCTCGTCCTTTAAGTTTTTTGGCTGAAGTAACCTCAGGTTCTTAGATACCGCATATTCCTTAACCGCAGAGCCTCTTAACTTGCGGCCACGACCAGCAGGCTTATCCGGGGCGGTGATCACGCCCACTATGTTGGCACCGCTCTCCACTAGCGATTGTAATACCCCAACGGCAAAACCCGGGGTTCCCATAAATACGATTCGTAAATCTCTCATCACAATATATAATACTCGTTTTTGGGGTTTAATCCTATTTTTCCGGCATCCAGTAACGCTCTCAAAACTTTCAGGATCTTCTCTTCGTCAAAAGTAAACCTTTCGCATATTTCTCTCGAACTAAATTCACCAGATTCCATCAGGGTGAGCACTTGTTCCGAAATCGACTTCAGGTCCCTCCGTTCATTATCCCTGTTGTCTTTTATACAAACCGAGCATATACCGCACCGCTCTGTGTTCTCCTCCCCAAAGTATTGTAACAGTTGCTCACTTTTACACGTAAAGTTATTTTCTACATACTGCAACAGCGCTTCAACCTGGTTTACTTTTTTATCATTTAGTTCATGGACACCCACAGCCATCCTATTGATGGTCCTGTCGTCTTCCCGTGGCACTAGAAAGGTGATCACGGCATCTGTATCGTAAAGCTGGACTTCGGCTACACCATCACGCTCCATTTTTTTAAGTGCCGCTACAATGGTTTCTGAAGTTTGCCCCGTCTTGGAGGCGATGAGATCCAGGTTCACCGGGGTGGCAAGTTCGAAAATACCTCCGTATACCCGTAAAAAGGTCTTCCCAATCAGGGATACTTGTGGGTCTTTCCCAAAATAAGCCAGCAATCTTTCCGAAGATACCTTAAATTTAAGGGTGGATCTCCTTCCAAATTGCCTGGATAATTGCAGGACACCAAGGCGGTCCAGGGTGGTAAGCGCATTATAGGTAAGCACAGACGCAAACGAATAGGTCTTGCAGAATTCAGTAAAATTAAAAGCAAAAGTGGCAAATTCGCCCTCCCCATATGGGATGCGGAAATAGTTCATTAGACTGTGATATACCTTCTTAAGATCTTTTTTACGAGGCAGGGAGTCGATAAACTGTTTGCGCACCAAAGTCTTATCGTGATCATTATAAAGCAACAGGGCTTCAGCCCTTTTACCATCCCTTCCGGCCCTTCCGGCCTCCTGGAAATAACTCTCAAGGCTTTCGGGTAACTGCAGGTGAAATACATACCGCACATTGGCATGATCTATCCCCATTCCAAAGGCATTGGTGGCAACCATCGCAGGTATAAGCCCGTTTTTCCATTGTTCCAGCCGCTGCTGGCGAATTTCTGCAGAGATCCCTCCGTGATAGAATGTTGAACGAATGCCCAGACTGTTTAGATGTTCACTGGTTTCAACGGCCATGCTTCTAGACCGAACATAGATTATAGATGATAAGGATTCTTTCTGAAGTAATTGCTGAATATGATATAGTTTATCCTCAACCTTCATGGTTTTGTAGGCCAGGTTGGGCCGGTAAAACGAACTTTTGAAGACCTTAGGGAGCTCCAGCTTTAATTCTGAGATCGTATCGGCTAAAACTTCGGGAGTAGCTGTGGCCGTTAGTGCTATAAAAGGCACTAGGGGATGCATTTCCCTGAGCAGGGTAATATTTTTATAAGAAGGCCTGAAATCGTTTCCCCATTGCGAAATACAATGTGCCTCATCTACAGCGATCAAACTCACATTCATCTTTTGTATGGCCAACTGTACGATCTCCTGCTGAAGCCGCTCTGGAGACAGATAGAGAAATGAGAAGTTACCGTACATCGCATTATCGAGGGCGATATTCAGTTCGTCAAAGGACAGCCCTCCCGAAAGGTGTAAGGCTTTTATTCCGGCTTCCTTTAGCCTCATGATCTGGTCGTTCATGAGGGCTACCAGGGGAGATATCACAATGCAAATTCCTCCAAGGCATAGTGCAGGTACCTGAAAACACAGGGATTTACCACCTCCTGTGGGTAATAAAGCTACCGTGTCGTTGCCGTGTATCACCGAAGTGATGATCTCCTCTTGCAGAGGTCGAAATGACGAATACCCGAAGTATTCCTGTAATATCTGTAGGGGCGCTTTCAATGCAGGCCAATTAAGTGCTTCAAAATGTAATCTATTCTGGTAGACACCTTCCCGATAGGAACTTCATGCACATTGTAATTATAGGCGCTATAGCCGTTAACCAGATGTTCAAAGATCTTTTCGGCTTCGGTAAACGATTCGTACCTCTCGTTGTCCTGTGTGTATATGTCTGGCCAGGGGGGAAGCACGAAGACGGCATCGTACTTATAGGTTGCACAGCTTTCCCGGAATTCGTCGGGATAGCTTGTGCCCAGGTAATCCAGGTATGCCGTTACATCGGGTAGTCCACGGTCGTAGAACAGGATCTCCTCATTATAATCAGAAGCCTCCCTGAACTGGGCCAGCCTACCTTCTAATAATTTCCTACTGAATAACAAGGGGTCTTCCAGGAACAACTGGTCTATACCTTGCTGCTGAGCCTCGAGGATGATCTGCCTGGAAATTTCATGTAAACAGGCAAATCCTTTGGCCTCCAGTTCTTTTACCAGGGTAGTTTTGCCAGAACCCGGTCCCCCCGTGATCACAATTCTTTTGGTCTTCAAGCGTTACATTTTAATCTTCCTTTGGTCAAATTCCGAAGGATCAGTATGTTAGTAGTAATGGAAGAGAATATATCAAGTCTACAATGCAATTATAGAACTTCGATACAATCATTTATACAAATTACGTAAATAAATATTGATACTGAAAGCGTATCTTTGCCGTGTATATGAGCTAATAATCATATGGAAGAAAATCCCGAATCGAAAGCGTTCTACGAACGATTGAAACAACAACTTAAGGACGATACCAGCTGGCCTTCGCCCTATTTGTTCAAATTCATAGTGCCGGCATCACTGGAGAAGATCGCAGAGATCGAAGCCGTTTTCAACAATTTGGATGCGGTTTTTAATACCAGGGATTCGTCTAAAGGCAATTATACGAGTGTTTCAATAAAAGTTACTATGGACTCTCCCGACGCAGTAGTTGAAAAATATCTTGAAGTTTCTAAGGTGGAAGGTGTGATATCACTATAATTTTAGTATTTTGCACGCATAGTACTTCATTTAAGGAACTTCCCTTTTTAAAAACAACATTTTGATAGACAATTTAGAATACAATACTGAGCGGCCGAAGCTCATTATCCCCGAATATGGTCGTCATATTCAGAAAATGGTCGATTATGCCGTTTCCCTCGAAGACAGGGAAGAACGAAACAAAACTGCTAAAAGCATCATAGCAGTAATGGGTAACCTAAACCCCCACCTGAGAGACGTGCCAGATTTTCAGCATAAATTATGGGATCAACTATTTATTATATCCGATTTCAAACTGGATGTTGATTCACCTTATCCGGTACCCTCCAAAGAAGAGCTGAGCGAACGCCCCGAGCCACTGGAATACCCCCAAAATCATCCAAAATATCGTTTTTACGGTAATAATATAAAACGGATGATAGATGTAGCCTGTAGCTGGGAAGATGGAGATATGAAGGATGGACTCGTTCTTACCATTGCCAATCATATGAAAAAATGCTTCCTGAACTGGAACAAAGATACCGTAGAGGACGATGTGATTTTTCAGCACCTATTCGAGCTTTCCAACGGGAAATTGAATATGAAGAATAGCGAAGAAGACCTTACCAATGCCACAGACCTGCTCAAGAACAAAAAACGTTTTTCTTCGAGTAATAACAGTAAAAAAAGTAAAAAAGGAGGCCGAGGCGGAGGCCGTAAACGTTACTAAACAGCCTTAGATCAAGCATGGCAACATTTCAAATTGAAGGCGGACATAAACTTAAAGGTGAAATCAATCCGCAGGGAGCAAAGAACGAAGCACTGCAAATACTTTGCGCCGTTCTCCTTACCCCGGAAACAGTACAGATAGATAATATACCGGATATCAGGGATGTGAATAAATTGATCCAGATCCTTGAAAACCTTGGTGTAAAAGTTAAAAAACTAGGAAAAGGCAGCTATACTTTTACTGCAGACAACCTGGATCTCAATTACCTTGAGTCCGATCTGTTTAAGCAGGAAGGTAGTTCCTTAAGAGGTTCTATCATGATCGTGGGCCCCTTATTAGCGCGCTTTGGCAAGGGATATATTCCCCGGCCCGGAGGTGATAAGATAGGCAGACGCCGACTCGATACTCACTTCGAAGGATTTATAAAGCTAGGGGCAGATTTTAGATATAACAAAGAAGAACACTTCTACGGGGTGGATGCTCCAAACGGACTTACAGGAACCTACATGCTCCTGGACCAGGCCTCGGTAACAGGGACAGCGAATATCGTAATGGCCGCTGTTCTTGCCAAAGGCAAAACCACTATATACAATGCCGCCTGCGAGCCATATTTGCAACAATTGTGCAGAATGTTGAACTCTATGGGGGCGAAGATTGAAGGGGTGGGTTCTAACCTTTTAGTGATAGAAGGAGTTGAAAGTCTTGGAGGTTGTACGCACCGAGTACTTCCCGATATGATAGAGATAGGCAGCTGGATCGGTCTGGCAGCCATGACACGAAGTGAGATCACCATTAAAAATGTAAGTTGGGAAAATCTGGGACTCATCCCGGAAACCTTCAGGAAATTAGGGATCACGCTGGATAGAGTAGGAGACGATATCCATATCCCGGAACAGGACGGCTATGAGATTCAGAGTTATATTGATGGCTCCATCTTAACCGTTTCAGATGCCCCATGGCCGGGTTTTACTCCAGACCTACTTAGTATTGTACTCGTGGTATGTACCCAGGCAAAAGGCAGTGTGCTTATCCACCAAAAGATGTTCGAAAGCAGGCTCTTTTTTGTTGATAAACTTATCGATATGGGTGCGAAGATCATACTTTGTGATCCACACCGAGCTACGGTGATAGGACATAACTTCGAGTCGGATCTAAAGGCTACTACCATGGTATCACCCGATATCCGGGCAGGGATCTCCCTGCTTATCGCAGCACTTTCTGCTACCGGTACCAGTACCATTCAAAACATTGAGCAGATCGATCGTGGATACGAAAACATCGATGAAAGATTGCGGGCAATAGGAGCTCGCATTGAACGAATCGCATAAAAAAAGCCGCGGATCACGCGGCTTTTTTTATACTTTCTTTTGTTTGTTCAACTCGTCCTGAAGTTTTCTCCGTAACTGTTGCTCCCGTTCCAGGCTCCTTTGCCTGTGCGTTTCAAACTCTTCTTCGGTTTCGGCAAGTTTTACTTTGGCATCGCGCGTAATGGCATTACTATTTCTGAACTTCATCACGAAAATACCCAGTAATACTAGCAAAATGCCTATCACAGACCATAAAATGGTGTTGTAGGTAGCTTTACTAAGTAACATTCCAAATAGATGAATACCGTCTTCCTTTTCACGTGATGCCGCCAGATCTGCTTTGGTAGCATTGAGCGTCTCATTTAAGGAAGAGATCTCCTGCTTCTGTTGAGCGATCTCTGCTGCCAGGGTGTCGATCTCTGCTTCCAGGGCAGCAACACTGTCCAGTACGCTCTGCTTAAGCTGGTTGATCTTAAGTTTCTTAATTACCTTAAAGTCCTGATAGCTGTTAGATTTATCGATTACGTCCGTAAACTGGTCTTCCAGGTTGTTTTGGTTGGCGGTTTCTTGAGCTGTGAGAGTAGACAAACAGCATAGGGATACAAGAAGGCCAATAAATGTCCTTTTCATAGTGTTAGTGTTAGGTTTGTGCTTGTAGAATTAGACTACAAGAGTAAAAAAAATGTAAAGAATTGCCCAATAAAATAGTCAAATTACCATTTATTTAACAGCAGCCAATTCTTTGTTATAACAGAAGCTTAGCGCTCCCGAAGGACATTTTTTAACCTGTTCGATAATCGTTTTACTATCAGCTCCGTCCATATGTATCCACGGAATTACCGTAGTACGGAAAACTTCAGATAAACCTTTGGCGCAAATCTCTGCGTGAATACACTTGTTGGGGTCGTAGTTAACTGTAATTTCACCGTTGGTGAACTCGTTGTCGTATAATTTCATAGGGGCTAAATTTGGGGGCAAACGCAAAATTATATCGATAAATATATTAAAAAAATCGATTAAATACCGTTTTAAAGAAAAAACTTACAAAAATTTTTATTAGCTAACTGCTTCTTTATAAGTACTTAAGGCTCTTTCGCGGGCTTCCTTATGGTCAACAATTTTCTCCGGATAGCTGTTTGTTCCATATTCTTCAACCCATGTTTTAATGTATTTCTTTTCCTTGTCGAATTTCTCTATCTGTGTTGTTGGATTGAATATTCTGAAATAAGGAGCGGCATCCACACCACTTCCACTGGCCCATTGCCAGTTACCCACATTACTTGCCTGTTCGTAATCGAGTAGTTTTTCGGCAAAATAAGCCTCGCCCCAGCGCCAGTCTATTAACAGATGCTTACACAAAAAGCTCGCCACCAGCATTCGCACCCTGTTGTGCATATAACCCGTGGCGTTTAATTGTCTCATTCCTGCATCCACCAGGGGATAACCGGTTTTTCCCTCTTTCCATTTCTCAAATTCTGATTCGTTATTTCGCCACGAAATTCTGTCGTATTTTTTTCTGAAAGCATTATGCACCGTCTCCGGATAATGAAACAAGATCTGCATAAAGAATTCCCGCCAGATAAGTTCCTGCCAAAAAACCTCATCCTTACTCTCTATGGCCCGTGCCATCATACGCCTTATACTTACCGTTCCAAATCTAAGATGCGGGCCCAGGTGCGACGTGCCGTCCTTTGCCGGAAAGTTCCTTGTTTTCTTGTAATTATCTATAAGTTGGGACGATACTGTATAATCGGGGACTTTTATACTAGATTTCCTAAAACCCATATCACTTAAGGATAAGTTGGGTAAACGACTGTGTTCTATCAGGTTAGACATTACCTTGGAAGGGTCGAAGGATTTCAGCTGCTTCTCTGCATTGAAATTCGACTTCCATTTTTTCATATAAGGGGTATATACCACATATGGATCGCCATCATCTTTTACGATCTCATCCTTTTCGAAGATCACCTGGTCTTTAAAAGTATGGAAACCTATATTATTTTTGGAAAGGAATTCTCCTATCTCCTTGTCCCTTTCCCGGGCGTAAGGTTCGTAGTCATGATTTGTGATCACGTTCTCTATTTCATGTTCTTTCACAACCTTTTTGAAGATCTCCAGAGGCTCACCGTGATAAACCGCGATGCTACTGTCATGTTCCTGGAGCTGCTGTCGAATCTTTTGAACGTTCTCGAAAATAAAACTAACCCGTCCATCATCCTCGGGGAGTTCATCCAGGATCTTCTTATCGAAAATAAAAATTGGCATGACCCGGTGTTTTCCGTGCAATGCCTTGCAAAATCCTACGTTGTCTTCCAGTCTAAGGTCTCTTCGGAACCAAAAAATATTTAATTTTTCACTCATTTCAATTTACATTCAGGGTAGACAACCCACCATCCACTCCTATAATCTGACCGGTCATCCAGGAAGACCTTTCGTCCAGTAAAAATGCAGCGATCTCTGCTATATCGGTTGTTGTGCCTACTCGGTTCAGGGGATGACGTTGCCCCATTTTCTCTTTTTTCTCTTCTGAAGACAATAGTTTTTCTGCCAATGGTGAATCTGTTAAACTAGGGGCGATCACATTTACTCTGAATTTCGGTGCATATTCTGCAGCCAGCGCTTTCGCAAATCCTTCAACGGCACCTTTTGCAGCTGCCACAGAAGTATGAAATGGCATGCCTACTTTAACTGCAACCGTACTAAAGAAAACCAGGCTGGCCTGGGGTGCGTTGGTTAGCTTTGGTAATAATCCGTGCACACAACGCAATAAGCCCATGAAATTTATGTCCAGATCTTCCTGAAAATTCTCCGGTCGCAGCATTTTAAACGGCCGTAGATTTATACTTCCCGGGCAGTATACAAGTCCGTCCAGCGTATCCGGCAGATCCAGAGTGGCAACATTGTCCTTTCTCACATCAAATTCCAGGTAGCGTACTCCCTCGGGCACAAGATCCTGCGTTCGTGAAGCAATATAAACATTGCAATCGTTCTTTAGGGTGTTGGCTATAGCCAATCCGATACCATAAGAGCCTCCAATGAGCAATATTTTTTTTTTCATATTATTTAAATTTCACCAAAGAGCTCCGTAAGTTTAGCTTTTCGATAATCGAATATTTCCTTCAATTTCGGTTTTACCAAAAATGGATGAGCTAACCTTCCTATAGATCCGAAGGGAAGTTTATAATCCACAATATCCTCCATTTCCACACCACCTTCTATTTCTCTGATGAAATGTTTGTGATGCCATAGCGCATAAGGACCAAAGCGCTGTTCGTCCACAAAGTATCTACCCTCATCTACATGAGTGATCTCGGTGACCCAGGTGGTCTTTATTCCCATTAAAGGGGTTACTATGTATTGTATTATCTGTCCGGCGAACATGGGACGGTCTGCACCAGACACTATATTGAAACCCATATAATCTGGTGTGATCACTTTTAGGTTACGAGGTTCGGATAAAAAATCCCATGCCTGCTGTTTCGAAATGGGTAGCGACTGTTTCGCCCTAAGGGTATAGATCTTCATTAACCCCGGGTTTAGAATTTATCTCCCGATGAAACATATCTCTTGTTCATTCGTAGCAGCCGATATCGCGCTTTCTCTTGCTCCGTAACTTCGAAGACTCTAAAGAATCTGAGTAGCAAATTTCTTAGTTTCATATTATTTTTTGTCTAAATTTAAATTCATTTCTTTAAACAGAATAACAGTTAAACAAAAGTTTAACACATTTCCCGTATATGCTGAAATTATAGATCTCCGACTTCAAATTCCTTTGTTTCTTTTAAGTTTTTATTAACTGTTTCAAACCCTTTCAAATCGTAATTTCGTAAGAAACCAAAACACACACCACAATGAAAAAATTATTATTATTTGTTTGTGCGATTTCCGTAAGTATTTCGGCATATGCACAGCTACAAACTCCCGCACCAAGTCCTTATCAGAAGATCGAACAAACAATAGGACTAACAGACGTGACCCTGGAATATTCTCGTCCATCTATGAAAGGCAGAACCATATATGGAGGACTGGTTCCTTACGACAAGATCTGGCGAACCGGAGCTAACGCAAACACAAAGATCACCTTTAGTAATGCAGTAGAAGTAGGAGGGACCAAGCTAGCCCCCGGAACCTATGCAATTTACACCAAGCCTGGTGCACAAAGCTGGGAAGTTTATTTCTATTCGGATGCAAACAACTGGGGAACACCACAAAAATGGGATGATTCTAAGGTAGCTGCGAAACTAAAAGCACAGTTATTCCCAATGCCCATGGAAGTTCAAACATTTACGATGACCTTCGATGACGTTACCAACAATTCTGCGAATCTGGGTATTATCTGGGAAAATCTTTACGTTGCGGTGCCTATAAAATTCTATACAGATCAACATGTTTCAGCTAGCATAGACGAGGTTATGTCCGGGCCTTCTGCCAACGACTACTATTCGGCTGCGGTATATTACCTGGAATCGGGTAAAGATATCTCCAAGGCTAAGAAATGGATAGATAAGGCGATCGAGATGCGTGAAGAGCCTGCATTCTGGTATCATAGACAACAATCGCTTATTTACGCTAAGTCTGGCGACAAGAGTGGAGCCATCAAGGCAGCTAAGAAATCTTTAGAATTAGCTCAAAAAGCAGGGAACGATGATTATATCGCTCTAAATTCTAAAAGTTTAAAAGAATGGGGTGCTATGTAATTAGTGCCTATTAAAATTTAAAAAGCCTTCAGTTTTTTCTGAAGGCTTTTTTTTTTACAGCTTAATGAACTTTTTAGTGGTCGATCGTTCACCGTTACCCAGCGAAATAATATAAACTCCGCTGTTTAGGGCTGAAACATCGAGTGTCACCCTCGAACTATCTGTTCGACTTTGCTGAATTAATTGCCCCAGTACCGAATATATTGCCACAGATTCGATATTCATTTCCGAAGAAACTGTAAGTATATCCCTAACAGGGTTCGGACTTAATCCAATCTCCATATTGGCCGGGTTATCTGTACCTAAAAGCGTATCGAACAGACTCATCCAGGCAAACTGATAGGTTTGCGCCGGAACTATTGTCCCCACCAGGGTTGATGCTCCGGTATTGGTGTCGACCGTTCTTAATTCTGGTTTAAAACTGGTGTTGTTGAAAGCCGAAATATACAATTTATCATCTCCCGGGTGATATCCCATTCCTTGCCCAAAATTAGCATCAAAACCTATGTCTCCTAAAAGGGTAGGCAATCCGGTTACTCGATCTATACGGTAAACCAGGTTTGTATCAATATCATAAGTGAACAAATTATTGTTCATGTCGCGGCCCAGGGCGATACCAACAACGAGTCCGTTGTCGGTACCCACCGGTGTAGCAGTCTGGTTAGTTAGATTTATCTGGTATAGTCGAGTGCTACCAGAGCCATTTGTGGCTATTCCATATAAGTTTCCATCTGAGGTGTATTCCAGGCCTGTAAACGATTGTCCGGCATCCGGCATGATCTGGCCAATTGTTGTATAGGTACCGTCTGCATTTACATGGTAGAAATTATTTCCATTATCCACCACTGTAGTAGCGTTGGTCATTGGTATAGTAGCGCCAGCGCCTTCAAAGTCATTGAGTGGTGAAGGTGCGATAATGGTAATCGTGGAAAGATCCATTTTATCGATCTTAGCGAAGTTGGTAAGGGTGTTTTCGGTGGTATGGATAGCCATGTCTCCCATCACTTTGGAGGCGTCGGTATAATTGGCCGTGTTGAGATGATCGCGAAGCAACGCAATCTCTGCCGCGCTAAAAACATCGGTTATACTTCCCATGTGGTTCTGTTTGAGTACATCCAGCAATTGGGATATACTTCTGGTTTGCTGAGCGCTTAACGAAATTGTGAGCGATAGGGCCACAAAGGCGCAAATTGTAGTAATTGTTCTCATAATTCAATGGATTTTAGTTTAAATAAACCTATTGATAAAGAACAAGTTAAATTAATTTACTTAGTATTTGGGTGCTTCCCGTTAGAATTTAGAGCTCATCGTTGAGAATTCAGGATTCCAGCACATTCTTAAAGGCATCGCGGTATTTGGACGGGCTTTTTCCTGTAAAAGCTTTAAAACTCTTGTTGAAATGTGAGAAGTTATTGAATCCGCTTGCATAGCACACATCGGTAATACTAAGATGTTGCTCGCTAAGTAGTTTAGATGCGTGTACCAGGCGGTATTCATTAACAAACTGGGTAAAGGTTTTCCCATTCTTCTTTCTGAAATACCTGCTGAATGCCTGCTCTGTCATACTCACCTTATCGGCAATCTCGGCCAGAGAAATAGGTCGTGTAAATTCTTTACTTACGAAGGAAAAGACGGTATCCATACGCTGAGCATCCTGGGGCTTAGACTCAAGTACCACCTTTTCAACGTTCAAGAGGGTGTAGTCCTCTGTCTCTGACAGCTGTTGTAAGATCTTCAGAAATGCAAGCAATTGTTCAAAATTTGATAGCTCCAGTAAGGCTTCTATCTGAGGTCCCACAACTTCCCGCACCGATTCATGAAAGACAATTCCTTGTTTACTTCGCTTTAACAGCTGTTTGATCTTATGCATCTCGGGTGCCGAAAAAAAATCCGGACCCAGGAAGTCCTCTTTCACCTGGATCACCACCTCACTCTTATTTCCTGTTAAACTGTCTGTAAAACCAAAATGAGGCAAATTGGCTCCAATGAAGATTAGGTCCCCGTCATTATAATAAGAGATATGATTCCCAATATGCCTTTTTCCGCTGCCCCCATTTATGTAGGCGATCTCCATTTCTGGATGGAAATGCCATGTAGGGGCATGTTCATTGGTGGCTCCTAAAAAGTTAAGCACCTTCAACGAACTCCCGAATTTTGGCGATATCGATTCTAATACTGGGTTCTTGCTCATTTTCATAGGATTAAAGTACGGCTAATCATAGATGGTATACTATACAAATTTAACCAAAATATATGCTATTTTAACCTTAATAGTTTATTAACATATACTATAGGTTAAAAAAACATATTAAATGGCCTATTAAGTGGATGGATGCTGTGAGGGAGTGGCGCATCTTTGTAGTGTTGAATTTAAATCTTTATGTTATGAAAACAATTAAAAGAATTCTAATGGCAGGTACACTGGTAGCAACCCTAACAGCAACCGCAAACAATGAAAAGTTAATCGCAGGAAACAACAGCGATGTAACGATTACAAACTCGAACGAAACAGTTGATATTTCGATCCTGAACACTCAAAATAATACCTACACACTATATATATACAATCCAAATGGTGAATTGGTATTTAAACAGAGCTTAGGAAACGACACCAGTTTGGGAAAACGATTCAATTTCGAATGGGCCCACAAAGGTGATTACAAATTCACTTTCGTAACAAATCAGGGTGAGCGTTCTTCCTACTTCGTAAAAACCGGACATAACTAGATCGGTTAATTTTCAATTAATGAGAAAGGAGCAGTAAACTGCTCCTTTTTTTATTTTTCATCTTTTCGTCCCAAGACAAGCTGCAGTAATGCCGCTATTCCCATAACGAGCACACATCCTAAAACATTGAGCCACAGATAGGGCATAAGATCGATCCACCATACTAAAATTACGATCACCTGGGTAATAAGGGCTGCTATAAAGGTGGACCTGCTCTTTACATACTTTATAAAAAAGGCCAGTAAAAAGATCCCCAGGACGTTTCCGTAGAAAATAGACCCTATAATATTCACCAATTGGATGAGGTTATCGAACAAATTAGCGATACTGGCAACACCAATTGCGATCACCCCCCAGAGCAAGGTGAACCATTTGGAGGCCATCATATAATGTCTTTCCGTCTGTCCGGGCGTATTTCGCCTGTATAGATCAATAGCCGTAGTGGATCCCAACGCGTTCAATTCGGAAGCAGTGGAAGACATGGCCGCGCTAAGGATAACGGCCAGGAGCAAGCCTATGAGTCCGCGGGGGAGATTGTTCAGAATAAAATGAATAAAAACATAATCCTTATCGTTGGTCTCGGCATTGGGGTTAGCTTTTTTAATGAGCACCTTACTTTGGTTACGCAGCGAATCTTCTGCTTTGTTCAATTGCAGGATCTCCGACCTAAGATCGAGTTCTTTAGAAGGATCATCGGCCTTTGCATATTCGATCTGCTTAACCCTCAGGTCGTTTTCAAGAAGCCGCTTATGGTCCTCTAGAGCCTGGTACTCTTCGGCATATTCAGAGTTCATCACATCTTTTACGCCGGCAGGATTAAAGTGTAACGGGGACGCGTTGAACTGGTAGAATACAAACACCATTACCCCTATTAACAGGATGAAGAATTGCAAAGGCACCTTAAGGAGACCATTCATGATCATTCCCATTTGGCTCTGCCTTACAGATCTGCCAGACAGGTATCGCTGTACCTGGCTCTGATCTGTCCCAAAGTAGGAGAGGGCAAGGAAACTACCGCCAATTATTCCGCTCCAGAAGGTGTATCGATTCTCAAAATCGAAAGAAAAATCGAGGATCTCCATTTTACCGTTGGCTCCGGCTATATCCAACGCTTTATCCATGGAGATGTCCAGCGGCAGATAATTCAGAATAATTAAAAAAGCAATGAGCATTCCTCCCATAATAACAGCCATTTGCTGTTTCTGGGTAACACTTACAGCTCTTGTACCCCCACTTACCGTGTAAATGATCACGAGGACGCCAATGATAATATTGAGGTAGAACAGGTTCCATTCCAGTACCGCAGATAGAATAATGGCAGGCGCAAAGATGGTGATCCCGGCCGCCAGTCCGCGCTGAATTAAAAACAGTATGGCTGTTAATGTACGTGTTTTAAGATCGAATCTAGTTTCCAGATATTCATAAGCCGTAAAGACTTTTAATCTATGGTAAAGTGGAATAAAAACCAGACATATCACCACCATGGCAAGGGGAAGTCCAAAGTAGAATTGCACAAAGCCCATCCCGTCGTGAAAGGCCTGTCCCGGAGTAGACAGAAAGGTGATCGCGCTGGCCTGAGTAGCCATCACACTTAATCCAATAGTCCACCATTTAGCTTGATTGCCTCCCTTTAGGTAGTCGACAACATTCTTACTGCCCCTCGCTTTATAAGTGCCGTAAAGCACTATGAAAACTAAGGTACTAATGAGTACGATCCAATCTATTTGCCCCAGGTTATCGAAACTCATTAGTTATAACTTTGCATTAAATAGTAAAAGAGAACGATGTAAATGGCATTAAGCAGAATTAATAAGGTATAACTCCATTTCCATTTAAATTTTACTTTTTCTTCCATAGCTAGTTCCCCAAAGATAACAAGTTAGCAAACAATCGGTACGCACCACTAACACCTGCCGGCAATTCTCTAAAAAAACTCAGTCCGGTATACACATAATAACCATCACCGTAGGCGGCTACTAGTAGCGAACCTTTTGTTTCAGGATCTGAAGCATCGTTCATGGCGAGGAGTGGAATAAAATGCTCGTCCCATTCGTTAGGAAAGTATAAGCCTCTTTCCTGCACCCAACCGTTGAAATCGGATTGAGTGATCTTATTTGGACTCGTTAATGCCGGGTGGTTAGGTTCCAGGATAGTGACTCTGGAGTTTTCATCGGTTACTCGATCACGGGATAATTCCAGCGCATAAGGAGCGAGCTTGTCTGTAACCAATCGCCTGTTCGTATTATATTGCACCAGCATCACTCCACCGTTTTTGACATAGTCCAGGAGGATATCCTGTTTAAAGGCTAGTTCGGGCACCGTATTGTAAGCGCGAATACCCACCACAATCGCATCAAAATCTTTTATTTTTTCTGAAGAAATATCCGCAGGATCGATGGAAGTTACCTCGTAACCGATATAACTTAAACTCTCCGGTATCGCATCACCGGCACCATTTATATAACCAATCTGCTCGCCTTTTTTCTCTATATCGATTCGTACAACTTTTGCTTCCGAAGGCATTAAAACACGTTGAAAGGGAATATGTTCATAGTCTATGGTAACCAACTCTTTATCATAAAATCTACTTCCCAGGGACACAAGGGGTTTTAGATATCCTTCACTTTGGGTTTCCGGCGGAGTCACGTTGAAGATCACTGTTTGAGAGGATCCTTTTAGGTCGAGTTCGAATAGTTGTTGCGGCGGGCTTACCTTCCAGCCTTCGGGATGATTTAATTGTACTGTTCCGTTTATACTATCTCTGCCTGCAACTATTGTTACCGGGACCTCCCGGCTCTCTCGACCGGGAAAGATGATTACCTTTTCGGGTATAGTTGTGGTCACTTCGGGCAGGATCTCAAAAGGTTGGTAGACTTCCCCTTTTACCGGATCGTTATATTTATAAACCACATCTCTTACCACGGCTAATTGTGTTCTTCCAAAGTTAAGATTGAAAATTACTTGTTCGGCCGCTGGTGTATCAGGTAGCCCAATAAGTTCGTCAGGCGCTTTGTACATTCCCAGGCTACCTTTTTCGTTAAGCCAGTAAGGTGCCGAGGTACCCATTCTTTGGGACGTCATTGGTACCACTGTGGAAAAATTAACGTTGGGTTTAAGATCTTTCAGCTCATTGATGATCTCCCTTCCGTCCGGGGTGGTGATGGAACGCAGGGATACCGGGTAGTCTGATCTGTTGATCGCTTCGATGGTAAGCTGGTATTCTCCTTTTGGGTTGATGGCATTTGTATTGGCCACAGCTTCCAGGAAAATTCCACCACAGTCGAGAATCAGTTGTTCCAGTTGCTTTAATTTGATCTCCTTCCAATAAGGATCTTTTAGCATAGAAACTAAAGAATAGGCCTTAAGCAAATGTGGTAACATGGCAGAGGGATCCTGGAAATTGAAGTTGTCCTCCAGGGGATCCAGGATGGCCCCAATAGCTTCTCCGCCTTGCACTCGGCTCCAGCTCGTATCTATACCCTCGAAGAGATCGGTCTTGTTCTTTTGAAAATCACCCTTTAGAAATTCCAGCCATTCTTTTTGATCGCCTCTTCTCCCGGTGCTTCCAAAGCCTTGCGATTTATGCATGCTTCTGCTCAGGGAGGCAATTTCACCATTAGAGAGCCCAAGGGAAGGGTAGTAGGTGCCTGTGTTGAGTTCGACGATATTGGACATATCGGCTTCTGCATAGCGATCCGGATCGTTGAAAAAGGACCAATAATTATTGAAGAAAAGTCTTTTGGGTTGCCAAACTCCGTACTTTTTGGCGGTTTCCGGGTATTTTGCTGGGTCATTTACAAGATCGAAAGCCTCCACACTTAACATGGCCGAAGATGTGTGATGACCGTGAGTACTTCCCGGGGTTCGATGATCGAATCTGTTAATGATTACATCCGGCCTGAATTTTCTGATGGCCCTTACCACATCACCCAGCACTTCTTTTTTATTCCAGATCTCCAGGGTTTCGTCCGAATGTTTTGAGTAACCAAAATCGATCGCCCGCGTAAAAAACTGTTCCCCTCCATCGGTATGTCTGGCTGCCAGTAATTCCTGGGTTCGAATTACCCCTAGTAACTCCCTGATCTCCGGCCCAACTAAATTCTGTCCGCCGTCACCACGGGTAATAGACAGATAGGCTGTACGAGCTTTCAGATCGTTCGCAAGCCATGAAATGAGACGGGTGTTCTCATCGTCTGGATGCGCGGCAATGTATAAGGCCGAACCTAAAAAGTTTAAACTTTCAAGGTTGTGATAAATTTCGGAAGCGGTTGGTTTTTTGGGTTGCTGTGCAAAAGTAGTGAGGGTAAATATGCTGAAAAGAAAGCACTTAATAACGTAGTTACGCATCATTGGGTAAGGAATTTTCAGTAGAAATCAAATATACCCAAAATGAAAAAGCTTGATTAATCTATTGGGTGTTCTTTAACATTTTTATCTTCTTCCTGTAAAAATTCATCCAATTCATCAGGCTTCACCACGGTTACTCCTTTCTGAAGCATTAAACTATTAGGGTAGGTAATGATCTCACCGGAGTTTGTCTTGATCACGGTATGAAATCCCCTGATATCTTCAATAGTGCCTTCAAAATTGTAATCTTTATCGTGAATAATTATGAAATCTCCGATCTTGTACGGAAAGGTGAAAAACATGATTATCCCACTTGTAATATTGGACAGGATAGACCATTGCGCAAAAAAGCCGATCCCGATCACAGCAAATACCGAGGACATCACCCATCCAACATCGGTAAACTCTACGCCCCAGATAAGGATCAAACCGAAAATACTAAGGAAAATGATCGCAAAGTCGATATACTTTATTATCAATCCGGTGCGATGTTCAACTTTTTCCGACTTCTTCGAAAATCGCTTTACTATTCGAACCAATATCCATCTTAAAATAAGGTTGATGGTAATGATAATAGCCGATTGTAATATTTCGGGTAAGAATTTTTCCATACTCAAATCTACGGATTTAAGCCCAAAGAATCGCGAAGGGCCACGTCTGCATTGCTATTCCTGCTCCAGTATGCATTCTTGATACGCTTCATTCTGGTAGCGGTAGTTGTGAGACGTTGGTTATTTCCCCATGCCGAATTGGTCTCTTCCCATTTCTCGATCTCGAACGGGAAACTACTATTAAAATATATTATAAGTTCCCGCTCTAGCTCGGGATATTTTAAGAGGTAGGTGGAGATCGAGTCGCCTTGTTTCAAGCTTGCTACCGCATTTTGGATAGATATATTTTTGTGGCGCATCCGCAGAAATTCAAGAGGTGGAACAATAGTTATATCTCCGGTGGGCAATTCTTCAGGATTGATACGAATTAAATTCCACAATTCATCCTCAAGCCAGGTTTTATCCAAAGATGCTTTCTGGTCTGCCTCGCCTTCAAAATACGAATGGCCAATAAACTCAAACTTTTCGCGATTATTCAATTGCATGTAAACCTGTCCACACCATTCCTGCACCGAGTTACTAATTTTTATAGCATGATCCTTTTTTGCTATGGGACTGAAGGCACTGGTCATGACCGAGTACGGATAGATCCCTGTAAGGAATTTCTTGGTACTATTAAATTTAAGTACCGGGATAGTCTCCTTCGAAGACTGCTCGGCTTTTACCTGAACATCTGGCAAGAAATTTTCTGAAACAAATACCGTCACAGCCGTACCTTTTCTTAGCTCACCATAACGCTCTTGCATGAGCTCGTAGGAAGTGATCTCTGCCGTACCTGAAAACCAATACTCCTTGAATTCTTTGGTTACAACCCGGGGTTTTCCGGATTTTTTTATTTCTGAAGATCCAATGGCATTTTCGTTAGTACCAGAATCCTTTACCGGCCGGGTACATCCCGAGAGAAAAAGAAATGCGAAAATAGGCAATAGCACAACTAGTGTAGAACGAGTCATAGGCAAGATTTTGAGCAAAATTACGACAATACTATTGGCTCGCAATCTCCATTAACGTTTTGTAAACAAGTCGTGTGGGCAGTCCCATTACGTTAAAATAACTTCCCTCTAGTTTTTCGATCCCTACATAACCTATCCACTCCTGTATACCATAACTGCCCGCCTTATCGTAAGGTTTGTAAGTTTTCACGTAATACGCGATCTCTTCAGCATCGATCTCACGAAACCAAACTTTTGTTGTATCATTGATCGTTCTCTGAAAAGATCTACCGGTGAAACAAACCGAAGTGATAACCTCGTGCATATTTCCGCTAAGCCTTTCGATCATGGCCACGGCTTCCTCGTAATCTGCCGGTTTATTGATGGCTTCATCGTCCATCCATACTATGGTGTCGCTTGTAATGAGAATATCCTCGTCTGAGAGATCGGTAAAGGCGGAAGCTTTTAATTCTGCCAGATAATTGGTGATCTCCTTACCTTTTAGATTGGGCGGATATACTTCTTCTACCTCCCTGATTTCGATAGTAAAATCCAGGTCTAGTTCTCTAAAAAAATGATGCCGTCGCGGCGATGCCGAAGCGAGAATGATATTATAGTTCTTTAATTTTTCCTTCAGCATACCTTTATAATTTGTTCTTTAGTTCCTGCTTCACTCTTTCCAACCACTCCAGCTTCAAGATGCTCAAAATTATACTATCGCGCCTTCCATCCACACTTCTGCAGTTCGATCTAAGTATTCCTTCCTCGGTACAGCCAATGCTTTTCATTGCTGCAATACTTCGGGCATTTTTGGCATCGGCACGAAACTCGACCCTATCTACTTCCAGCTCTTCAAAAGCAAACTGAAGTAACAGAAATTTACAATTCTTATTCAGCCCACTTCCCTGAAATTCTTTTCCATACCAGGTGTAGCCAAGCTGCAGGGTGTTGTGATGGTCCTGGATGTCATAAAAACGGGTACTCCCGGCGTATCGTTTCTCTTTCTTGTCGAACACAATAAACGGATATGCAATTCCTAGTTCACGCTCATGCAGGGCATGCTCCATATAGGTTCGTAAATTTTCTTTTCCATTGGCAGGAGTTAGGGAATAGGTCCATAGTTCGGGTTGCTCTTCCGAAAAGATCAGTAATTCGGGATAATCTGTGGCCTTCAGCGGCCGTAGTAAGACCCTGTCGTTCTCTAAAATGTAATTTTTCTTAGGATCGAAATTCATATTAAATACCTAAATGAAGCGATAACATATTATAGAGCACATGCCCGTGAACATCGCAATCTTGAGTATTGCAGACATGGCTGCGTATTCTTTCTGTGATGCTGCTCCCCATGCACGGATACAAAAATATATAAGAGGTGCTACTATGAGAAATAAAAAGTATAATACCATGAGTTGTTTATCGTACAGGAAGGTGTACACATATGTAACAATGCTAAAAATTAACACCGTTGCCATTGCAAAAACCAGCATAGTGGTTCGCTGTCTGCCCATGGCAATGGCGAGTGTTCGAATATCTCCTTTTTTATCTCCATTGATATCTTCCAGATCTTTCACCAATTCCCGCATTAAATTAATGAAGAAGGCGAAGATCGCATAGTGAAATACCAAACGCGATACATTGATTTGCGCTTCAGAAAGGCCATTAACTGCTATGGGATACAGATCGAAAATAAGCACTATTAACAAGCTAAAGGCAACGAGCAGGGAAATAACAATATTCCCAACTAACAGCATGGCTTTTAGTTGGGTTGAGTAAATATACAGCAAGGCGGAGATCACAATAAAAACGGCAGCCAGCCCGGGTTTTCCCAATTGATTGGCCAGCACAAAACCCGAAATTACACCAATTGAATTGAGAAAGATATAATAAGTAAATGCCCTTTTCTCTGAGATCTTCTTCCCAACTACCACTTTGTCCGGCTTATTTACCTTATCGATCTCTATATCGTATATATCGTTCACTACATTACCGGCTGCGGCTATAGCAAGGGTTGCGATCACTAACCATAAGAATTGGTAGGAATTCATCGCCATCTCGACCTGGAAGGTGTCGAAAAGAACAAATTTTATTAATAACTGCACCAGGGCTAGCAGCATTAGATTTAGTGGGCGGATAATTTTTAAATAAGCCATAGGGCACTTTTCGGGTAGGGTTAATCGTATTTGGCAGATGTGTTCTTAACGGGCATCCATTTACCCTGCACCTTCATCACCTGTTCTATCACATCCCGAACACAGCCTTTCCCGCCTTTTTTGTGTGAGATATATTTACAAATGTATTTTATTTCGGGCACGGCATCCTGCGGACAACAAGGTAATCCTACTTCCTGCATTACTTCAAGATCGGGAATATCGTCTCCCATAAAGAGGACATTCTCCCGGTTCAATGCCCGTGTGTTGAGATATTGATTAAGGATCACAAGCTTATTTTCTGCCCCTAAAAAAACATCGGTGATTCCAAGGCCGTTGAGCCGTAAACGAACTCCCTCATTGGTGCCACCACTTATCATGCAAATGTTATAGCCCTTTTCTACAGCCGTTTTCAATGCGAAACCGTCCTTGGTATTCATACTTCGGAAGAGCTCACCAGAGGTAGTGATCATTACGTTTCCATCGGTTAATACTCCGTCTATATCGAAGACGAAGGTGGTAATATGCTGTAGGTATTCTTTATAACTTTTTTCCATAGGTTTTCTGAATGGACGCAGTAAGGTCGCGATATAATGTTTCGTATGGGCTGTCCTTCAATAACTGAAGATGTTTTCTTAGTGTTTTTTCATCATGACGTATGGCAGGTCCTGTTTGTGCTTCGGAAGGGGATAGCTCTTCTATTTTTTTTGCAGTCTCTCTTATAAGGGGTTTCAATAGGTCGAAATCGAGATTTTTTTGCTGAAGCAATTCTTCCGAAATGTGATAGAGATGATTCACGAAGTTATTTACAAATACAGCCGAAAGGTGCAGGCTGGCCCTGTCTTCCGAAGAAATTTCCTCTACCTTCCCGGAGATCTGCTTCCCTAAATTACCAAGTAACTCCAGATCTTTCTTAGATTCGGCTTCAATACAAATTGGAATCGTCCTGAAATCCACGCTTTTGTGTTTCGAAAAACTTTGCAGAGGATACAACACCCCCCGACGGTTTTTACCATCTATTTCGTCCATAGCGACTCCTCCCGATGTATGCACCACAAGACAGTCTTTTATAGCGATCTTGGAGGAAATATTTGCGATGTGATCATCGGGAAGAGCGATCACATACACATCGGCATCGAATAAGGCAGTCAAGTTGTTTGTAAACGCTACTTGCTGAAGCGAATTGGGAAGTGTTATGTTCGATCGGTTATAAATTTGGCGTAACACAAGTTTGGGCGCCTCGTGAATAGCCTCACTCAAATGCTTGCCAACGTTCCCAAAGCCAATAACAACGATCGAAATCATATAGCGAAGGTAATAACTTTTTTCAATGATTTTCCATGGTTTCAGACTATCTTTACACATACTTCTGAAAAAGGAAAATGAAGGGCATAAACACCAGGGATGATATAGAATTACTCGTTCGAACCTTTTATAAACAGGTGCGACAAGACGAGTTGTTAGGTCCGGTGTTCGAACCGATGATAAAGGATTGGGAAGCTCATTTCGAACATCTCACCAATTTTTGGGAAAGTAATTTGTTCTTCCGAAAGACCTACAGTGGCGACCCCTTACAGAAACACATTGATGTGGATTCATATCACAACGGTACGATAAACGAGATGCATTTTGGGGTCTGGATCAATCTATGGTATAAGACCGTGGACGAACTATTCGAGGGCGAAGTGGCTCAAATCGCTAAAAACAGGGCGAGAAACATGGGAACCTTTATCCATTTAAAGATATTCGAGGCCAGGCAAAAGCGTAAAGCGAAATAAATTGTGGAGTTAACAAAATTTAGTAGCTAGAATGGTTGCAAATAGCTAAATTTGCACAAAAATTTGCAGATGCAAAAAAAACTGGCTTCTCTTCTCTTTTCAACCCGTTTAACTGCTATATTATTTATTGTTTTTGCTGCGGCCATGGCTGTTGGAACTTTCCTGGATGCCTCATCAGAAACTTCACCTACGCCTTACACACGGGAACTAATTTACAACGCCTGGTGGTTCGAATTGATCATGGTTATGTTTGTGATCAATTTTATTGGGAATATCTTCCGGTTCAGGTTGTATAGAAAAGAGAAATGGGCTACGCTCACACTTCATCTGTCGTTTATCCTCATTTTGGTTGGCGCTTTTGTAACTCGATACATCGGCTATGAAGGCCGAATGAGTATCAGGGAAGGAGCTACCGAGAATACATTTCTCTCTGATGAAACTTACTTAACCACCTTTATCGATGGTGACAGGGAAGTAGACGGGGTCCAGATGCGACGCAATGTTAAACCCAAAAAGCTTAGACTGTCTGATCGCCTGGATAATTATTTCGAATTGAATACCAATTATTACGATCAGGAAGTTTCTATAGTATATAAGGATTTTATTAGTAATGCTGAAGAAGGCCTTATTCCATCCAACTCTGGTTCCGAATACCTACAGATCGTTGAAGCCGGCGATGGAAGCAGGCATGAACACTGGCTAAAGAGTGGGGAAGTAGCCAATATACACAACATACTCTTCGCCCTTAATTTTCCAACAGATGGGGCCATAAATATTCAGGTGGATTCTACTGGTACCTATAAGATCTTAAGTCCGTTCGAGGGGAGCTATATGCGCATGGCCGATCAACAGCAAGGAATCGTGGTGGCAGATAGCCTACAAACCTTACAGCTGCGATCCCTCTATCAGCTTGCCGGAACGGCCTTTGTATTCCCCGAACCCATCACCAAAGGAGAAATGGGGATCGTGAAGGCGCCCAAAGGGCAAAAGACTAATACCGATGCCCTGGTTCTGGAGGTTAGCTCCAACGGCGAAAGCCAAACCATACAGTTATTGGGAGGAAAAGGATCGTATCCTAACCCCAAAAAGGTAACGGTGGGCGGATTGGACGTATTCCTGGCCTATGGCTCGAAGAAGTACGAATTACCGTTTAGCATTACGCTTAACGATTTCATAGCCGATAAATATCCCGGTACTGAAAAGGGATATTCGGCCTTTAAAAGTAAAGTGACCGTAAATCGTTCAAAGGAAGAGTTCTACGATTACGACATTTACATGAATCATGTGCTGGATGAAGGCGGCTATCGTTTCTTTCAGGCTAGTTTCGATCCTGATGAGAAAGGTACTGTGCTCTCGGTGAACAAAGACTGGTGGGGTACCTGGATCACTTATATTGGTTACTTCCTGCTTTATTTTGGATTGATGGCGATACTGTTCGATAAGAATACGCGATTTGGTAGCTTGAAAAAGATGCTTGAAAAAATAGCAGCCAAGAAGGCAGCGCTTACGGTCATGCTGGTGCTATTTACCGTGGGAGGCGCCATGGCCCAGGACAATCATCAGCATGCAAATACCAATAAACAGCAACTGGATTCTATTATAAAAGCCAATGTGGTGAGCAAAGAGCACGCCGCACGCTTCTCTAAACTGGTGATACAGGATGACGGTAGGATGAAACCTGTAAATACCTATGCCAGCGAATTGCTTCGGAAAATAAGCAGGCGCAATAGCTACGAAGGCCTTGATGCTAACCAGGTGTTCATGTCCATGACCGAGTTTCCCCGGGTTTGGCTGGAGGTTCCGCTCATCTATTTAAAACGAGGTAACGACAGCCTCAGGAAGGTCCTTGGTGTTTCTGAAGATGCATCCCGAATTGCCATGATCGATCTTTTCGATGCACAGGGAAATAACAAACTGGAACCTTACCTGGAGGAAGCTACACGCAAAGCAAACCCCAACCAGTTTGAAAAGGATTTTATAAAAACCTACGAAAGCGTGTATTTGCTTAACCAGACGTTAAGCGGTAGTGTACTAAAAATATTCCCCATCCCCAACGATGAGAATAACACCTGGGTTGCTTACCCTCAATTGAACGAGGCTAATTTCAAGGGAATGGACTCGGTTGCCACGCGAACTATATTACCCGCGTATTTCCAATCGGTCGCACAGGCCAGAAAAGACGGAGATTACAGCCAGGCGGAGGAGATCCTGGATGGCCTTGCCAAATTTCAAATGAAGTACGGCAGTGAGGTAATGCCTTCAGAAAATAAGATCGATGCCGAGATCCTGTATAATAAAGTTGATATTTTCAACAGGTTGTATACTTATTTCCTTTTAGTAGGCTTTGTGATGTACCTTTTTGTAATACTGAAAATTTTCAGCGATTCTAAAACCTACGATCTGCTAATCAGGATCTGTAAATACTTTATCTGGGCCTTCTTTGTTCTTATGATCTTTGGGCTCGCATTAAGGTGGTATATCAGCGGACACGCGCCTTGGAGTGACGCTTACGAGTCCATTATTTATGTGGCTTGGGCTACAGTTTTCTTCGGAATTGCCTTAGGACGAAAGAGCAATCTTACGCTTGCGGCAACCGCTTTTGTCGCGGCGATCATTCTCTGGGTGGCCAACCAGAACTGGCTTGATCCATCCATTGCCAATTTGCAACCCGTACTCGATAGTTACTGGCTTATGATACACGTTGCTGTAATCGTGGCAAGTTACGGGCCTTTTACCCTGGGCATGATGCAGGCAGTAACAGCACTGGTGCTTATTCTCTTAACAACCAAGAAGAACAAGGTGAGAATGGATCTTAGCCTTAAGGAGATCACTGTAATTACTGAAATGGCCCTTACTGTTGGTCTAGTGATGCTTACTATCGGTAACTTTCTTGGCGGCCAATGGGCTAACGAAAGTTGGGGAAGATATTGGGGATGGGATCCAAAAGAAACCTGGGCATTAATAAGTATTATGATCTATGCTTTTGTGATCCATATGCGACTTGTTCCCGGACTTAGAGGTCGATGGTTCTTTAATGTTATGGCGTTGTTTGCGTACGCCTCCATTATGATGACCTATTTTGGGGTGAACTTCTATCTTACTGGATTACATTCGTATGCAAGTGGAGATGCGCCGGTAACACCTACCTTCGTTTGGTATATAGTTGCCTTCGCGATCTTATTGAGTTTCGCCTCTTATTTCCGTTACAAGAAATTCTATACAAATAAAGGATAGGCCCGAAGACCTATCCTACCTCACTATTAATTGAAATTAGGCTGAGTTAGCGAGTCGATGTGCATAAGGTCTCTGGCCGTAACCTCGCTTACTTGCACCGATACTCAGATTAATTGTAGATGTAGTCCGCCTGGGCGTCTACCATTCTGTAATCTTCCTGGATATGTTCACTAATTTCCAGTTTATGATAAAGCTCTTTGGTTAGGGCTTCTATTTCGTGTTCTGTGGTTTTTAGTTTCCGGGCGATCTTGGCATTGTCCTTTCCTTCCGAAATATATTGTAATAGCTTTATTTCGAAGCCGTCCAGGTCGTAGTGCATAATAAGGTTCTCCAGGTATACCTCTTCCATCAATTGCATGGCGTTTTTGCGGTTCATGACCTCCTGTCGTTTCAGGAATATGCGCAATTCGGTTTGTCTTAATTCGTTTTCTTCCTTTATTGCTTTCATTCTATAGACGATAGCGTAGGTAAGCATTAGCATTTCGGCTATCACGGCCGCTTTTATATGCGAGGGGCGGGTCATTAAGAATTCAAGCCCTAAGTTCCGAAGTACAAAATAATCGATGGCAAAAAGTAAAGGTATACTTAAAGCGATCACATAGAATTTTGGATAATTCTTTTTACTGAACATATACACCCCACACAGGAAATATAGAGACAGGGTTCCATAAGCGATCAGGTTAGATGCAGCCGCAAAGGACGACACCCCGGCGAGTAAGCTCATCGTTGTAAGTATGGCACCGGAGCCAAAAAAGGCGATCGCGATCCATTTCAGTTTAGGGACGATCTCATCCACATTCAGATACTTAGAGGCGAACCAACTTCCAAAAAAGCAACTCGCCAGTACCAATAAGGCTTCTACGCCCGCAGGATTGGCGATTTCAGTAAAACCTAATAAAGGCATTAATCCGTCGCTTAGAAATAACAGGTTACCCACAGCAAATAGCGTTAGGGCATAAAACAGAAAAAGTTTTTCGTCGAAAAGGAAGTAGCACACCAGGTTCAACAGGATTACCATTAGGGCAAAACCGTAGAACATGCCTTCTCCAAAGGATGCATACTGGAAAGATTCTTCCTTTACAGTACTTTCTTCAGAATTTTTTGAATATTCTGAAGGATTACTACGCACATCTACAATATTTTTGTAGGAAAATTCTTCATTTAAAACATTTGGGCGATTTGTCGTCGCCATGGCCAGATCCTTCTTTGTGGAAGATTTGGCTTTGCTATTTGTAGCAGAATTTAACTCAACAGTAGATAACTTTTTGTTTTTTTCACTGTTCTTTGTTTTTGTCTTAATTACAGTAATAGCAATGGTTGCGGGAGAATTAGCAGAATATTTCATGGCACTGGCTTCAGACAAAGGAAGCACCAGAAAAGCAACTAAAAGACACAATGCAAGGGGCAGTAATTGTAGCCTCATAATAAGTAGGTTTTAATAATTTGGGTATACCAATATACATAAAAATTACATTTCACCTAATAAATCTGCATTTAATCGATGTTTTTTCATAAAAAAAACCTCCCATTAGGAAGGTTTTAACGTTTAAAAGGCTGAAAATCACTAATTTCCCACCATATCTTCGGGCTTAACCCAAGCATCAAATTCTTCTGCCGTAAGATATCCAAGGTTAATAGCCTCTTCTTTTAGGGTAGTGCCATTTCTGTGTGCTGTATTCGCTATTTCGGCTGCTTTGTAGTAACCGATCTTCGTATTAAGGGCGGTTACCAGCATTAACGAATTATTGAGAAGTTTCTTTATAGTTTCATGATTGGGTTCTATTCCCTGCGCACAATGTATGTCGAAAGAAACACAGGCATCACCTAATAATTGAGCCGAATGGAGGATATTGGCTGCCATGACAGGTTTAAAGACATTGAGTTCGTAATGTCCCTGTAGTCCTCCTACACTTATTGCCACGTCGTTACCCATCACTTGTGCACATACCATGGTAAGAGCTTCACATTGCGTTGGATTCACCTTGCCAGGCATGATAGAAGATCCTGGTTCGTTGGCCGGGATGATAATTTCTCCTATGCCGCTTCTGGGACCGCTTGCCATCATCCTGATATCATTGGCTATCTTATTGAGAGAAACCGCAAGTTGTTTCAATGCACCATGCGATTCCACAATGGCATCATGGGCTGCCAGGGCTTCGAATTTGTTCTTGGCCGAAACAAAGGGAAGACCGGTAAATTGAGCAATGTATTGTGCAACCTTTTCGGCATATCCCTTTGGCGTGTTAATACCTGTTCCCACAGCTGTACCTCCTAGGGCTAATTCGCTCAAGTGGTCCAGGGTGTTTCGTACAGCTTTTAATCCATGTTCCAGTTGAGAGGCATACCCGCTGAATTCCTGCCCTAAGGTTAGGGGAGTGGCATCCATTAGATGGGTACGGCCAATCTTAACAATGTTTTTAAACTCCTCGGCTTTTTTCTGAAGTGTGTTATGTAATTGTTCCACACCGGGGATGGTCACCTCTACGATCTTCTTATACGCAGCAATATGCATCCCTGTAGGAAATGTATCGTTAGACGATTGAGATTTATTTACATCGTCGTTAGGAGCAAGAGTCTTCTCGCCTTCACCAATTGTCTTTCCAGCCAGCTGATGTGCTCTGTTGGCAATCACTTCGTTAACATTCATGTTACTTTGAGTTCCGGAGCCGGTCTGCCATATAACGAGAGGGAACTGCTCGTCGTGTTTACCATCGAGTATCTCATCACATACCCGGGCGATCAAATCTCTTTTTTCTTCCGAAAGCACGCCCAGATCACAATTTGTGTAGGCGGCCGCCTTCTTTAAGTAAGCAAAACCGTAAACGATCTCCAGCGGCATTGAAGCCGGTGATCCTATTTTGAAGTTATTTCGGGAGCGTTCGGTTTGCGCACCCCAGAGCTTGTCTGCGGGTACTTTTACCTCACCCATGGTGTCCTTTTCTATTCTGTATTTCATGCTGCTGGTTTAACTATCACAAAAATACGAAATAGCCCTTTTTCCCTCAAGAGAATGGATGTTTATTTACTGTGAATAAATTGGTGGAAATTGCTATAAATTCTGAAAAAATCATTTTATCTTTGCCAGTATAAAATATTAGCTATCATGTTTGAATTTGATCAGTATTTAGGATTTTTAGCATTTCTCACCATATTAACCATCGGATTTTGGTTAATGATCTTTTTAATCTCCTTCATCCCTTACTGGATAGGTGGAGCTTTATATGAGAACTGGAAATTGAAACGTGAAGCAAAAAGACGAGAAGAAGAAGACCTGTAAACTCTCCGTTAAAATTAAAAAAGGAAGCCAATTGGCTTCCTTTTTTTATGCGTTGTTATTTTTATTATCCTTCAAATCCTTCGTCTTCAAAGTCACCACCTTCACGGCCATTTCTTTGTCGTTCTTTCTTCTGATTGAATCTATAGGTGAACGACAAATTAAAAGATCGTTCTCTCCACTGGAACTCAGAATCCGATGTAAAGCTGTCTGTTGAAGTAAACGAACGTCGTATTCTCGAATTGAACAAGTCGCTCACATTAAACCCTAAGGTCGCATTGTCGTTAAAGAGATCCTTGCTGAAGGCCAGGTTGATGGAGAGCATTCCTTCAGATTCGGTCTGGGCATTGTTGGTAGGGCCCCGGTAAAATGCATTGGTCTGCCAATCGATCTTAGCTGGCAGGCTAACTTTTGCACTTCCCCTTGCAAACCAGCTCGTATTATCTGCTCCGTAGTCCACTCCATTGAATTCTCCTTCTGTAGAAAACCTGAAAAAGTTAAAGCTTCCGTTAAATCGCAACCATTTGGCCGGATTGTACAAGATCCCGGCTTCAAAACCTATTCGCTCATTGGTGGATAGGTTGATCGGTATTGTTCGTATTATAGGAATACCATTTGGTGTTAATTCGCCGGTGTCCTCCTGGATACGCTCAAAAGAATCTGTTTCGTATTGATAGTAGATAGAGGAGGTTAGGGTGATCTTATCCCATCGTCTCAGGTAACCAAGATCGAAGGCGCTTGCATAAGCGGGATCAAGGCCGGGATTTCCCTGGAATACATTGGCCTCACTCGAGCGCGACGGGAACGGGTTAAGGAACCAGTGTCTCGGCCTGTTGATTCGACGGTTATAACCCAACGTAATATTTTCACGTTCTCCTAATTCGTAGATCAGATTCACGGTAGGGAACAATCCCAGATAATCCTTGTCGAAGTTTAAGTCGATACCACTAGTACTAACATCCGCAGCAGTAACTTCTCCTTTCAATTGGGTATTTTCCATCCTCAGCCCAAGTAGGAATGAGAATTTTCCAAATTTATTTCCATACTGAGTGTAAAGGGCGTGTACATTCTGTTCGAAGGCGAAGATATTGGACAAGCTGTCATTTCTTACAAAAACCCCTGAAGTATTAACTTCTTCTTCCACAGTAAAATCTGTTATGGTCTCCTCTAAGTTTCCACGATATCCGGCTTCGAATTGTGCATTTTCGCCTATGGGAAGGACATAATCAACCTGAAACAGGTATTCGGTCTGATCCTCCACGGTTGTTACGATCTCTGTTGGGAGATTCGTGAAGGTTGGCACACTAATATATTCGCCAATGATGGCGTCTTCGGTTTCATCACTGATCTCGTATTGGAAATCGGCTGTTAATTCGTGTCCGTCATCGTTAAATTTATTACGATAATTTAAAGCGATCTGGTAATTCTTATCATCCTCGGTTTCCTGTTCTTCTCGAATGGTAGTTCTTCCCAACACATTGTTTCCATCAAATTCATTGGTGATATTGGTAGTGACATCGTCATCATCTCCTATCCGGATAAACCCGGAAGCTGTGATCGAGGATTGATCGTTGATAAAGTACTCCATCCCAAGGTTGGAGTTGAAATTCCTACCCAAACGGTCGTAGTCACGACTTTCCTGTACCAGGGGAAATTCGCGAGTCGTTGAGAAATATCTATTTTCGAAGAAAGCATTTCCCGGGGATTCGCGATACCGGTAACCTGTGGTATTGAAGATATTGAATTTCTCGGTTCTCAAATTCACATTGGCATTGATACCGGAGCTTAGTGGATAACCCAGGTTAGCAATTACCGACCCGTTGAGGCCAAGGGTTTTTTCTTTCCTTAATATTATATTCAGTATCCCTGCCGTTCCCTCGGCGTCGTATCGTGCAGACGGAGAAGTGATCACCTCCACTCGCTCAATAGCCTCTGCAGGAAGCTGTCGCAAAGCATCGGTAGAACCAAATCCGGCGATGGCCGATGGCCTGCCATTAATAAGGATACGTACGTTCTCATTACCTCTTAAAGCTATATTACCTTCTACATCCACTGTAACGGAAGGTACATTATTAAGGGCATCACTCACAGTAGCACCACTAGTAGTAAGGTCTTTACCTATATTATATATCTTCTTATCGAGACGAACCTGTACTTCGGTGGTTTCGGCTCTTACAAGCACTTCATCGAGGCTTTCAGAGTCTAATTCCATATAAACAACAGGTAATTTTATATTATTATCGATTACCTGTCCCGTTAATCTGCGGGTTTTAAAAGAGATAAAATCGTATTGAATGGTGTAGGTGCCTTCCGGTACTTTCACGTCGTACTCGCCATTCACATCTGTAATACCACCAGTAACAATTTTACCGGAGGAATCGAGGAATGAAACGGATGCATATTCGAGGGGTAGATCGGAGCCTTTTTCGAGCACTTGCCCGCTAACTTTAAATTCTCTTTCTAATTCGGTTACTCGGTCTGATGGTTGAGCGTAGCTTAATATGGACGCAAGGAACAGACAGATAGTGAAGGATATTCTCATGTAGTCTTTTTGAAGAATTAGACTACGAAAATAGCTTCATGTTTAAACGGGGAATGCCAATCTTTTGTTAAAAAAAATTACAAGATTCCTAAAATATTTTCAGGGGGTCTTCCCAGTGCTGCCTTGCCGTTTTTAATAACGATCGGGCGCTCTATCAACCTTGGGTGAGCTACCATGGCCGCTACGATCTGGGCGTTTGTAAGATCTTTTCCTTTATAGTTTTCTTTCCAAATTTGTTCGTTCATTCTCACTAGGTCTATAGGCTGTAATCCCAGTTGTTTTAAAATATCGGTTAACTCCGTGGCGGTTGGAGGTGAATCCATATAAAGAACTGTTTCAAAAGTTTCCCCTTCGCGCTCTAACAATTGAACGGTTTGCCTCGACTTGCTGCATCTTGGATTGTGATAGATCTTTGTCATTATTCTTTTTTAGGCGTTTTTCGTTTTTTGGTCCAGAAATCGATCTCTACATCGATCTTGTTGCTTATAAAATTTTCTATTGCGGTATGCTTAAAATCATTGCCCACTCCATAATCGGTTCTATCGATAGACAGCCGTGAGGAGATGCCAATTGTATTGTCGCCATCTACGCCGGTAATCACAAAGGGAAGCTGTATTTCTTTGGTCACCCCGTGCATGCTAAATTCTCCTATGGCTATATAGCCTTGCTCAGTCTTTTCTATTCGTTTACTTCTAAAGCTGATCTCCGGATATACTTCGGTATTGAAAAAATCTGCACTTCGCAAATGCTCATCCCTACCGCTAATTCCTGTGTCTATGCTTTCCACTTTTATAGTGGCAGTTAGTGTAGACTTAGTGAAGTCTTCATCCACATAATCGAGATCGATAGTGTATTCATTAAATTTTCCTGTGATCCTTGTGATTCCATTAGAGATAGGAACAGAGAATAGCAGGGTAGAATGATTGGTTTCGGCGGTAAGTTTCCTGATCTCTACCGGGTTGCCTATAAATGATAATAATGTAACCGATATGGCTAATAGTAGAACCAGATGACGGTATTTCGATTTATGTTCGTATGTTTTCATGTTTAACTCTTTAATTGATTCAATTCTCTGGAATAGTCGTACTGAAGGTCTTCATGAAGTCCCTTGATCTTCGATTTCACCAACTGGAGCTGCCTGTCGAAAATATTCATTAAACTCCTGTTGTTGTCAATTTTGGGTCGCATCTCACGTAGTTGGGTGCAGAAGAAAAGAAGTAGCTCAACTTCCGATTCCTTTACAGAAGAATAGCGTATGAATTTTTTAGTTTCCCTCAATATCTTCCGGACACTTTTCTTTATGTAATAGTAGCTCGATGTATTGATATCATTAAACATTTCGGAAATATACTCCTTTACATGTTCCAGGTACGCAGCCTCATCATCCTTTTCAAAAAGGAGATAGGTGAGTAGTTCTTTATTTTCCTTTTTAAAACGTGCCAGGCGCAGACAGAGTTCTTCCAATTCGTCACTCGAACGGTATCTTAGTTCTTTCCTAATTTGAGCGACAGTTGCTGCTTTCATCTCCTTAGTAATGTTTGTTCAGGATGGTCTGGGTTTCTTCCAGCGATTTAAATACATCGAAGGTCTTTCCCTGCGTACGTTGCGCACCCATCGCATTGCCAAATTGCGCCGCCTTTATTGGATCGTCCGGAGCAAGAAGTAAACTAAACGCAATACCTCCGGCAAAAGAATCGCCACAGCCAGTGGTATCAACCACATGTTTCACGGGTATCGATGGGACAAGTTGTTGTTTTAAAGTGCCGTTTTCGAGGGTGTATACCATAACACCCCTGGAGTCTAATGTAACGAACAGCGATTTAAGTCCGTGCTTTAAGCAGTGTTCGGCGAAGAACGGGAGTTGATCCATGGCGATCTCATCATTATTCTTCAACTCGGCCAGGGTATATTCATTCTGAAACCAGCTGCAATTAGCCTCCTCGAGATTCATCTTTAAAACATCGATGTATGGAAGCCAAAGGTCGCGGTCCACCCAGAATTTTGTAACCCTAACTCCTTTGGTAGTAAGAGCTGTAGTAGGCCCGTGAGCATCGAACACTATACTGGCACTACTGTTTTCTTTAATATACTGAAGCGTTTCAAGAGGCACTTCAAAGTCGGTTACCGGGACACATACAAAAACCTCGCAGTCCAGCAGATCCTTCACGTCTTCGGGCATTATAGGCTTCATAAATGCGGTTTGCGTTTCAAGCCTGTTGTTTTGATCGGTAAATTTCAACTGAATTACATCACCCATATCCGCTTCAGAAGAAATAAAGGAAGTGTCTATATTTTTATAGCTACTGAATAGATCTTCAATACCTTTAGCGTCACTTTTTCTAATATGAGTAACGGGAAATACTCTGTCTTCCGGTCCGAGTAGATTAGACAAGGCGATCGCAGTATGTGTAACGCATCCATATTTCTGAATCTCCTCGTTATTATGTGTGATGATGTAGTCCCGGGGGATAGGTCCAAGGACGGCGACTTTCCGTTTTTTCATAGTTTGAAGTTACTAATAAATCTTAAAATTTAAGTCCTAGTTCGCTTAACGATGCCTGGAGTCTTTCTGCATTTGTGAAATGGATTCCGGTAATACCAACTTCTTCACATCCTTTTACGTTTTTTATACTGTCATCGATAAATACAGCTTGTGCAGGGTTGATACCATATCGGTGAAGCATAAGTTCGTAGATCTCGCGGTGTGGTTTACGCATACCTTCATTTCCGCTAACCAAAATTCCTTCAAACCATTGTAGCCAATCAAATTTTTCCAATGCCTTCGGAAACGTTTCTCCACTCCAGTTTGTGAGTGCCAGGACCCGATAGTTGTCGTTATTCACCAGGGATTCCAGGATGTGAAGTGTGTCTTCATGAGTATATCCCAGCATTTCTTCCCAACGTCCATAGTACATACGTATTAAATCTTCGTATTCGGGGAACATCGCAACTCGCTCTTCCGTTGCTTTCGCCAGCGGATAACCGGCGTCCTGGTTTACGTTCCACTCCCACGCGCAGATCTCGTTGAGAAACCAGTTCATTTTTTCCCGGTTTCCCCGAAATTCCTTCAGAAATACATATTCGGGATTCCAGTCTATGAGGACTCCACCAAGATCGAAGATCACAGTGTTAATATCTGAAGGAGTTTTATCCATGCGTTAATTTTATAATGAGTTGTTTATGTTGGGGGAATAAAGTAAGTAATTCTTCGCGTTCCGGCATGATAAAATCTTCAAAACTAAAACCGGGAGCCACCGTACAGCCCATCAACGAATAACTATTAGGCTGGGATACTTCAGAAGCAAACCAATATCCACCCGGCACCGTAAACTGAGGAACCTCATCCCTGTTTAAATTATTGCCAATAAGTAGTTCTGTGTATTCACCTTGTGGTGAAATAATGTGCAACCGCATGGCCGCACCATCATAAAAGTGCCAGGTCTCATCCTGGGTGATCTTGTGAAAGGCCGAGAAATTTTGGGAAGTTATCAGATAGTAAATTGCAGTAGCATAATTTCTATCACCCATGTATTTTTCGCTTAAGGCGTCCATGGGGATACTCCCTTCACTGCGATAGGTTTCCCTGTAATAGCCTCCCTCCGGATGAGGTATTAAGTCGAGTTTTGATATAATATCCGTTATCTCATTCATAGGTTTATTCTAGTTCGGGAACAAGGTTTTATCCAGTCCCGGAACGAGACGAAGCGCATTTTTATAATACACCTTTTTTAGGACTTCATCCGGCAGGTCCATGCCGTACATGGCCCAGAAAGCATGATACTTCTTGTGATAGGGGAAATACTCGTCGTCACTTTCCAAAACCCTGAAATAAGTAGGGAATTCATCAGGCTGCCAACTGTCTTTTCCAAACAATATCCGGTCCTGGTATTTTATAAAAAATGCTCTGGCGGTTCGGGGTTGGCGGCCTAACTCGGCTATTATAGCGCCTATACCTACATACATATTAGGCATTTCATCCAGTAGTTCACCCAGTTTCCCAAGGTTATTGGCATACCAGCCCATGTGGGCGTTGATAAACGATGTATTAGGATGTTTTTTAAACATATTATGTTGTTCGGCGATCAATTGTTCCCAGGGTGCGGGATCTGTGGCAGAGCGTTTTCTACGCGGACGCAATTTTAGTTCCAGCCATCTCTCATTATCCCCATCAAATTCATCCCAAAAAGGTTTGGGGTCTGCCGTGTGAATTAGTACCGGGATACCTAACTCCCCACACTTGGCCCAGATAGGATCTAATCTGGGGTCGTCTACTGCTACACGTTTTCCGTCCTTATCTTTGTATCGAAGTCCGAGACTCTTATAGATCTTCAATCCACGCGCCCCGTTCTTTACGTCCTCTTCCAATTGTGCTACTGTATTCTCGATCCATCCGGGTGTACCCACTCCATCGAAATCTATATTTGCGAACACCACAAATCTATTGGGGTAATTATCGGCAATATTTTTTACAGATTTTTTCAGGTCTTCCCCGGAGCGTCCGCTTAAATTTACCATGATCCCCATATTTAGTGTGTCCATTGCAGCCACAACCGGAGCAAGGTCCTGTTCGGGCATTCTGTATTGATGGCCGTGTACATCGATAAAAGGGAATTTGGCTTTTAGAACGGGCTCACCGGGAACGACCAGGGTAGAGGTTGGGTTGTACTCTTCGAAAGTAAGATCCTGAGCGTAACTAATGGTAGTGAGCACCAGGCCGACAAAGAGGGGAAGTCTGGTTATTTTCATAAGGTTGATTTTAACGACTTTAAATGTAGGATGTTGATCTTATTCTGAAAAAATATTAGGAAGGGTTTAACGAATTATAGTTCCTCCGACTTCTCTCCCTGTCCGGACATCATGAGATAGGCCTTCAGAAAAGCGTCCAGATCACCGTCCAAGACAGCATCTACATTGCCCGTCTCATGCTGGGTGCGAACATCTTTTATCAGTTTGTAGGGATGAAGCACATAATTCCTTATTTGAGAACCCCACTCAATTGCCATTTTACCCGCCTCAATCTCGTCGCGCTGTGCCTGTTGTTTTCGAAGTTCGATCTCGTACAATTGAGACTTCAGCATTTGCATTGCCTTTTCTCTGTTCTCGAGTTGAGAGCGTGTTTCCGAATTATGGATCACTATACCACTGGGATGGTGGGTAAGAATGGCCTTGGTCTCCACCTTGTTCACATTTTGTCCTCCGGCGCCGCTACTTCGGGCAAAGTCCCAGGAAATATCTGCCGGGTTGATATCGATCTCGATCGAGTCGTCGGCCAGGGGGTAAACATACACACTGGCAAAGCTGGTATGGCGTTTTGCGTTACTGTCGAAGGGAGAGATACGCACCAGACGGTGCACCCCATTCTCACTTTTCAACCATCCGAAGGCGTAATCACCATCGATCTCAAGACTTACCGTTTTTACTCCGGCAACATCACCTGCCTGAAAATTGAGTTCTTTCACCTTATAACCGTGTTTTTCTGCCCACATGAGATACATGCGCATAAGCATTTGTGCCCAATCGCAGCTTTCGGTACCTCCTGCGCCAGCCGTGATCTGCAGGACAGCCGAGAGATCGTCACCTTCGGAGCTTAGCATATTTTTAAACTCCAGGGCTTCTATGGCGTCGAGTGCCAATTCGTACCGATTTTCAACATTGGCCGCTTCGCCTTCACCTTCCTTAAAGAATTCGAATATGATCTCGGCATCGTCTGTAAGAGACACGGCCTTCTCGTAGTCCTCCACCCATTTCTTCTTATTTCGAAGCTGCTTCATGAAGGCTTCTGCTTCTCGTGGGTTGTTCCAGAAGTTTGGATCGAAGGTTTTTTCCTCGTCGTTCGTGATTTCTATTTGCTTGCCGGCAACGTCAAAGATACCTCCTCAACGCATCCAGGCGATTTCTAAGATCGGTAAGTTGATCGGATGTTATCATAATTGTGAATTTATCAACAAAAATAGGATTATTGTCTTCATGCGGAAATTAATTCTGAAGGATTTTTAGTAGTTTAGAGCACTACCCATTTTAAACAGTTAGCTATGAATAAACTACTGCTCAATCTTATCACCTTATCGTGGGTGATGACTGTTTCGGCCCAGTTCCTTTCAGAAAAAAAGAATCTTACTGCTTATGAAGGATTTTTCAATTTCCATTACTCCGATGAAAGCGGGGAGATCTACCTTGAAGTAGATAAACTAGATCACGAATTTCTCTATGTCCATTCTTTACGAACCGGCCTGGGATCGAATGATATAGGCCTGGATCGCGGACAATTGGGTGGGGGAGAAGTAGTTAAGTTTATTAAGAGTGGGAACAAGATATTACTGGTCCAGCCAAATCTTGAATATCGGGCAACTTCGGAAAATGAATTGGAACGCCGATCGATCACAGAGGCCTTTGCAAGGTCGGTGATCTTTGGCTTCCCCATAAAAGAGACAAAAGGTGATACCTATATAATAGATCTTACGCCGTTTTTAATGCAGGATACCCATGGGGTGATCCAACGGTTGAAATCCATGAAGGAGGGAACCTATAAACTGGATGCTTCACGCTCTACTCTTTGGATGGAACGAAGCAAGGCCTTTCCCAAGAATGTGGAGTTTGAGGCTATGCTCACGTATACCGGGACTCCAACAGGATGGAAATTACGATCGGTGGCACCTAATGCCGAGTCGGTTTCTGTGATCCAGCATCATAGTTTTGTTGCCTTACCCGACCCTGGTTATGTGCCGAGAGAATTCGATCCTCGTTCGGGCTCGTACCCTACTACACATCTGGATTATAGCACACCAATCTGGGAGCCCATTAAAAAACGATTTATCATGCGGCATAGATTGGAGAAGAAAGATCCAACAGCTGCAGTAAGCGAAGCTAAAGAACCCATTATTTATTACCTGGATCCGGGAACTCCGGAGCCGGTGCGCTCCGCATTATTAGAAGGTGCGAGTTGGTGGAACGAGGCATTCGAGGAAATAGGATACAAGGACGCCTTCCAGGTGAAAATGCTCCCTGCCGATGCAGATCCCATGGACGTGCGTTACAATGTAATTCAATGGGTACACCGCTCCACCAGGGGCTGGAGCTATGGTTCCACTATAAGCGACCCCCGTACAGGAGAAATTATAAAAGGTCATGTGAGTCTGGGAAGTTTAAGGATACGGCAGGATTTTATGATCGCACAGGCCCTGATGAATAAACCCTTTGCCCTGGGTGACAATAATGTAAAACCCATGCTGGATATGGCCCTGGCACGTATTAGGCAATTATCGGCACATGAGGTAGGTCATACTATAGGGTTTGCACATAATTTTGCCGCGAGTACAAACGATCGCGCCAGTGTTATGGACTATCCACATCCATCCTTTAGCCTTATAAATGGTGAAATTGATTTTAGCAGGGCCTACGCAACGGGGATTGGAGAATGGGATAAGGTTACAGTGGCGTATTCCTACGGAGATGTACCGAATGGAATTTCGGAAAAAGATCATTTAAAAGGGATCCTGGATTCGGCTTTTGCACGGGGACTTCAATTTATAACAGACAGTGATGCAAGGGCGAAAGATGGAGCACATGTTAATGCACACTTATGGGATAATGGGAAAGATGTTACCGCCGAGCTTTTTAATGTGCTCGAGATACGGAAACAGGCTATCCGAAATTTTTCTGTTGATAATATAAGAAAGGGAGAACCTCTAACTGTCCTGGAAGACGTTTTTGTCCCTTTGTATTTCTTTCACCGATATCAAACCGAAGCCGTAGTGAAACTGGTTGGAGGTATGGATTACGATTATAGCCTGAAAGGATATGAGGGTACCACAGCGCATTATCTTTCTCCCGAAGTTCAGCAAAAAGCTTTGGATGCAGTGATGGCGACCCTGGACATTGAACACTTAATGATCCCACAGGATAAATTGAGTTTGTTTCCACCAAGATCCTACGGCTATGGTCGCTCAAGAGAATCGTTTAAGAGCGAAATGGGAGTAGCATTCGATGCGCTTGGAGCTGCGGCCACCAGTGCCGATTTCGCCCTTGAGTTACTGCTAAATGCCGAAAGAGCGAATCGTCTTGTCCAGCAGAAGGCCCTGGACCCGGGTAATATTGGATTTGACGATGTACTTAATAGGTTATCCCCGTTATTGTTGTACAATGCTAAGTCTTCGGTAGGATATACAAACGAACTAAAGCATACCTTGCAGTTTACTACGCTTAACAGGCTATTTTCGTTGCTGGCGAATAATAAAGCGCTGCCTCAGGTGAAGGGAATGATAAATGAGAAATTGGATGCAGTGATGGATTACCAGCAAAAGCTGGCGAAGAAAATGAAAGTTGAAAAAACAGAAGTTATGCGAATGATAGAAAAATTTCGTGATGATCCGGAAGAATATAAAATTAGCTCTGTTCCCGATATTCCGGATGGGAGCCCGATTGGTATGGACTGCTCAGGGCCGAATTTTAACCATTAAAACCTTACAAAATGAAAAAATTATTCCTATTGATTTGTTTTATAGCCGGGCTGCAATTAAGTGCTCAAAATGATGAAGCCTTTGTGAACGAGCAGGTTACCCAATTTACAGGTAAACTGGAGAGCAGGGGGATAAGTCAATGGTTCACCACCAAACGGTTTTGTTTAGGAAGCATCGAAATGTTTCAAATGGAAAATGGCAGAATGTGTACTTCAAGAGGTACCTATTACGAGGTGTATGTGGTCTGGGAAGAAGAGGGGACGACTATGCTTAAAAAAATAGACAATTGTGGGTTGTTTTATTCCATACCGTTAAAGACTAATGAGCTAACCGAATTTGTTACCGCTAATTTTACCGATCTTGAACAGAACTCGGTAAGGCCTTATAAAGCGGTGAACATTACGGGGAAACCGGAATCCAGAACCGAGGTCCATGCATGTAGAAGGGCGTATACCTTCAGAAAAAATGGAGCAGAATTTCAACAGGCGTTTAAGATGTACGACCTCACCACATCCGATAAGAACCCTAACACAAATTTCGAGTACAACAACGCTCTTAAAATTATCTCACTCGATCGCAAACTGGATGCGATCATAGACAATTTGCAGACAAAATTTAAAAGACAAAAACAGTAATTCCTAATGATAACAGACCTGCGAAGTGATACGGTTACAAGACCGTCTCCCGGGATGCTGGATGCGATTATGCACGCCAAAACCGGTGATGATGTTTACAAAGAAGATCCCACGGTAAACGAATTGGAACAAAGAATGTCTGCCTTGTTCGGGATGGATGATGCACTTTTTTTCCCTTCAGGGAGTATGGCCAACCAGGCCGCAATAAAATTACACACCAACCCTGGGGAACAGCTTATATGTGACAAATGGGCCCATGTGTATCATTACGAAGGCGGGGGCGTATCTTTTAACAGTGGTGTTAGCTGTAAGCTGGTGGACGGAGATCGAGGCATGATCACTGCCAGCCAGGTGGAAGAATCTATAAATCCTCCCGATTTTTATCACAGTCCGCTCACTTCCCTGGTGTGCCTTGAAAATACTACAAACAAAGGGGGAGGGGCTTGCTACGAACTTGAGACTATAAAAGAGATTAGTAAAGTATGTGACAAATATGGCTTGGGATTACACCTGGACGGGGCCCGATTGATGAATGCTGTTATTGCCAAAAAGCAGCAACCTATCGAATTTGGTAAATATGCCGATACGATCTCTGTATGTTTCAGTAAAGGTTTAGGCGCTCCCCTGGGCACCGTACTGGTTGGAAAAAAAGGGATAATGGAAAATGCCATAAGAGTTCGAAAGGTACTTGGTGGTGGTATGCGACAGGTGGGCTTTATGGCTGCGGCTGGTATTTACGCTTTAGACAATAACGTAGAACGTCTGGAAGAAGATCATAGGAGAGCGAAGGAGATTTCGGAAGTTCTTAGATCGAGACCCTATATTAATAAGGTAGAACCTACCGAGACGAATATTGTTATCTTCTATTTAGCAGAACGCGTTTCAGAAGAAAATTTTATAAGTGATCTGCAGAGGAAAAACATACTAATTAGCAATATGGGGCATGGAAAATTAAGGATTGTAACACACCTGGATTATACAGAAGATATGCATGCACATTTTCTGGAAGTACTTCAGAATTACGAATAAAAAAACCCCTCAAAGGAGGGGTTTGATCTTTTCATTGTTTAACGGTTATTCTACTTCCTTAACCTTGGCTCCGGGAGCATTCTTCTTTACAGATTCAATACCGTTGTTCATTCCGCTTTCACCTGCATACATTTGGCTGCTACCAACGATCTGTCCATTAGTAGATTTTAAGTTGAAATGAAACTTACCATTTTTGGCAGTTTTCTTTTCATACAATTTATCGTCACCACAATTTTTCTTAACAGATTCTATACCGTTCATAGCACTCGACTTTGAAGCGTACATCTGGCTGGAAAGGATTACCTGGCCATTACCGGCCTTCAATACGAAGTGATATTTGTCTCCGCTTTGCTTTAATTCAAACATGTTTTTTTGTTTAGAGATTATACTTGTTAACGAATTATAAATATCTGAAAAAAAATCGATTAAAAAAAAGACGAACGTCCTAAGTTTCTCGATAAAAGGCACTTTTAATCGTGATTACGATGCGGGTAGTCGAAAAGCAATTTTCGGGTTTTAATATGACCGTTAGTTATCAATAGATTTGCCACATAAACCATTAAATAACACTATTTAAACATCAACACTATGAAGAAATTATTTCTTTTAGGCCTTTCAATGTTAGTTGCTTCAGCAACCTTTGCACAGGACCTTCCAACTAACCCGGAACCGGGTAAATGTTATGTACGTTGTACAACACCAGACGTATATGTAAATGAGACCGTACAGGTAATGACCAAGCCGGCGTACAAGAAGCTACGCACCGTACCTGCCAAATACGAAACTGTTACTGAAAGAGTAATGGTGAAAGCTCCCGGGAAAAGATTAAGAGTTATTCCTGAAAAATGGGGAACAGAAACAGTGACCTATGTAAAGAAACAAGCCGGATCTGCCTTAAGCGTAAGCCCAGCTTCTTTTACAAGTGATGCTGAAACACTTGAGATCAAACCTGCTTTTGCACAATGGGAACTTGGTTCCCCTGCACCGGATTGTGCATCTTCTAACCCAAATGACTGCCGTTACTGGTGTTATAAGGGATACCCTGCCGAATATACCACTGTATCTGTTACACGTTTGGCAAATGACGCTTCTGCAAATCGTTCAACGGTACCGGAACAAATGGGATCGTTTACAAAGCGTGTAGTTACCGAGCCTGCAAGAGTTGTTGAGGAAGAAGTTCCGGCAGAATATGCAAACATTACTAAAACCGTTTTAGTAAAGGATGCTGAAGTTATTGAAGAAACTGTACCTGCTGTGTACAAAACAGTAACAAAAGAGGTTCTTAAAACTAAAGGTGGACTTACCACATGGAAAGAAGTAGAGTGCGAATTGGTTGAGTACCAAGCCCTACCTATTAACTGGAACCTGGGAAGTGCAACCCTTACTCCACAAGCTAAAAACCTTATCGATACCAGACTAATGCCGGTATTGGCTCAGAATCCAGGTGTAAAACTAGAGATTGCATCGCATACAGATTCAAGAGGAAGCAGTACTTCAAATCAGGATCTTTCTGAAAGAAGAGCTCAGGCTGTAGTTAATTACCTTCAGTCTAAAGGTGTTAATCCTAGCCTTCTTGTAGCCAACGGTTACGGTGAGAACAGATTGAAGAATCGTTGTTCAGACGGCGTATCATGTACAGAACGTGAGCATGCTGCAAACCGTAGAACAGAATTCAGATTGATCAATAATTAATTGATTAACAAACCATCAACGTTGTTAAAAAGGATTCCCTTAATTTGGGAATCCTTTTTTTTTAGTGCATATTTGGCATGAAAAGTGTGTCTCAAATCATAAATTTTCGGTCATGAAATATCTTTTGATTATTGCTTTTCTGGGATTATCTACAAGTACCTACGCCCAGGATAATGATATGTTCCTCAACTGGTTAACTAATGTTGAGGAAGCACAGAAAGTTTCAAAAAAAACGAATAAGCCTATTTTACTGTACTTTACGGGCAGTGACTGGTGCTCCCCTTGTAAAATGCTGAAAAAGGATTTTTTCGACAGTGAGGAATTTAGGAAGAAGAGTGAGGAATTTGTGCTGGTAATGATCGATTATCCACGTAGAACAGATATAATCACCCCGGAGCAGTTTGCCTATAACAAATCTATTGTAGCGAAATTAAATCGCAGCCGAACCTTCCCTAAGTTATTGATACTCAATCATAATGGAAAACCTCAGGACGAGATATCAGGTTACAGTTCGCTTCGCGATACCAGCAATCACTTTGCCTTCTTAAACAGGAATATTTAATATTATTTAAAGAGTTGGTCCATACCTGGAATGTTAGGCATGCCTTCCTTTGCCACCGCAGCTAGCTCGGTTTCGTTTACCTTACTCGCTTTTTCGATCGCCTTATTAAGATTGATGATAAGATAATCTTCCAACTGTTCCTTGTCATTCAACAAACTGTTATCCACTTCAATGGATTTTATCTCTCTGTTGGCAGTTAGTGTTATTTTAAGTAATCCATCACTACTGGCCTGGTCTATTAGTACCGTATCCAGTCTTTTTTTGGTGGCTTCCACCTTGGCCTGGGTTTCCTTTAACTTACCCATCATTCCCATTAAATCTCCAAACATAGCATTGTCTTTTTTAGTTGATTGCAAATTTAGTATTTTGTGCGACTATAAATCAACGTAAATGAGATGAAATATTATACCATTGTTTGTATGGCTTCTATTATTTTTGCGACTTCGTGCGACATGAAGAATGATACTAAAAAGAATATGGATATAAAGCCTCCGAAGGCAGAAAAAATTGCTAAGAATCTTGAAAAACACGGGGATGTACGCGTAGATGAGTATTATTGGCTGAATCAGAAGGATGACCCTGAAGTTATAGATTACCTGGAGCGGGAAAACGATTACTACGCCAAGATGACGGCTCATACAGACGACCTGAAAGAGGATCTGTTCGAGGAAATGAAGAGCCGGATCAAAGAAGACGACGAGTCGGTTCCTTATTTTTACAACGGTTACTATTACATTACCCGCTACGAAAAAGGGAAGGACTATCCCGTGTACACTCGCAAGAAAGACTCGTTGAATGCGAAAGAGGAGATACTTTTCAATGTAAATGAAATGGCCGAAGGCTATTCGTTTTACAATCTAAGAGGCATCAATGTGAGTCCGGACAATAAATGGGCGGCATTTGGTGTGGACACGCTTAGCAGGAGAAAGTACAATATTCATATTAAAAACCTTGAGACCGGAGAAGTCCTCGATGAAGTGATCCCTTTAACAACGGGCAGTTCTACCTGGGCCAATGACAATAAAACCTTGTTTTATACACGTAAGGATGAACAGACGCTTCGTTCTTCCATGATCTACAAACATGTGCGCGGTACAGATTTCGATAAGGACGTGCTCATTTACAACGAAGAAGATGAAACTTTCGGGACCTACGTATACAAGACAAAGTCTGATAAATACCTGGTTATTGGAAGTTATAGTACACTTACCAACGAGTTCAGAATATTAGATGCAAACAAACCCGAGGGGAAATTTAAAGTTTTCCAGCCAAGAGTACGCGGACTCGAATACAACTTAAGTCATTTTGGCGATCACTTTTATATTTTAACCAATAAAGACGAAGCCAGTAATTTTAAACTGATGAAGACCCCGGAAACTGCAACCGGGATGGAGAACTGGGTAGATGTGATCCCGCACAGGGAAGATGTTTTGCTGGAAGATGTCGACATCTTTAAGGACTACCTTGTGGTGAGCGAACGTAATAACGGCTTAAATAAAATTAAGGTTATGCCCTGGGACTCTGGAGAGGAGGCTTATTATTTGCCTTTCGACAATGAGACCTATACCGCCTATACCATGCAAAATCCCGAGTTTAATACCAGGAAATTGCGGTATGGGTATAATTCTCTTACTACCCCGGCTTCCGTCATAGATTTCGACATGGAAACCCGTACAATGGAAGTGAAGAAGGAAGTTGAGGTATTGGGTGGTAAATTCGATAAAAATAACTACGAGAGTAAACGATTATGGGCTACGGCGGCCGATGGTACCAAGATCCCGGTTTCCATGGTATATCGAAAAGGAATGAAGCAGGATGGTAGTAATCCCTTGCTTTTATACGGATATGGATCGTATGGATCCACTATCGACCCTTATTTTTCTACCACCCGTTTAAGTTTACTGGACCGCGGGTTTATATTTGCAATTGCACATGTGAGAGGAAGTGAGTACCTGGGAAGACAATGGTATGAAGACGGTAAATTACTGAAGAAAAGGAATACGTTTACCGATTTTGTGGATGTTTCTAAGTTTTTAATTTCTGAAAAATATACCTCCCCGAAGCATATGTATGCCTCCGGAGGATCGGCAGGAGGACTTCTAATGGGTGCTATCTTGAATCTTTCTCCCGAAACCTATAACGGGGTTTTAGCATCGGTGCCATTTGTTGATGTGGTTACCACCATGCTGGACGATAGCATTCCACTTACCACTGCAGAGTACGATGAATGGGGAAATCCCAACGAAAAGGAGTATTACGACTATATGAAATCGTATTCACCCTATGATAATGTTCGGAAAGTAGCTTATCCCAATATTTTTGTTACAACCGGATATCACGATTCCCAGGTTCAGTATTGGGAACCTGCAAAATGGGTGGCAAAATTACGTGAATACAATACCGGAAATTCGGTGATCTTGTTCCACACCAATATGGAAGCAGGTCATGGTGGGGCTTCCGGAAGGTTTGAGGCCTTAAAGGAAACGGCGATGGACTATGCATTTTTACTTAGTCTTGAAGGAATAACAGACTAATTAAAATTTTTGCCGTACCTTTGGCCCGTTCAGGAAATGTATGGTTTTACCCTGCATTCAACTAACAAAACCTCTCTTTATGAAAGAAGCTATTAAGGCCCATGAAAATGTGTTGGAGTTAATTGGTAACACACCACTAATAAAGCTCAATCACATTACAAAAGGCATGAAAGGCAACTACTTTGCTAAAGTAGAAGCGTTTAATCCAGGACATTCTGCAAAAGACCGTATCGCATTATACATTATCGAAAAAGCCGAAAAGGAAGGAATTCTCACTCCCGGTGATACAATAATTGAAACCACTAGTGGTAACACTGGGTTTAGTATCGCTATGGTGAGTATTTTGAAGGGCTACAAGTGTATTCTTGCGGTGAGTTCTAAATCTTCAGACGATAAGATCGATATGCTGAAAAGCATGGGAGCTCAGGTGTATGTATGTCCGGCTAACGTTGCGGCCGATGACCCGCGTTCTTATTATGAAGTGGCAAAACGCCTGCATAACGAGATCGCAGGATCTGTATATATCAATCAATATTTCAATACCCTTAATATAGATGCCCACTATCACACCACCGGCCCGGAGATCTGGGATCAAACCGGAGGGCAGATCACACACCTGGTAGCCTGTAGTGGTACCGGTGGAACAATTTCGGGGATATCACGCTATTTGAAAGAACAAAACCCCGATGTGCAGGTTATTGGGATCGACGCCTATGGTTCGGTACTTCAGAAATATCACGAAACACGAGAATTCGATAAAAACGAGATCTATCCGTACCGTATTGAAGGCCTTGGAAAGAACTTAGTGCCATCTGCTACCGACTTTGACAGTATTGACAGATTTGTGAAGGTAACAGACGAACAAAGTGCACTTACGGCCAGAGAACTGGCAAAAACTGAAGGATTATTTGTAGGATACACCAGTGGTGCTGCCATGCAGGGCCTCAAACAACTTGAAGAAGAAGGTGTATTTACAGAAGATAGCAATATTGTTGTGATCTTCCCAGATCACGGATCGCGCTATATGAGTAAGATCTATAGCGACGAATGGATGGAAAAGCAAGGATTCGGAGAAATGACGGGTTCGGAAATGCTCAATATTCAGTATGTAAAATAACATTGCAACCAATAAATATAAAGTCATCTGTTTCAGGCAGATGACTTTTTTTATACCAAATTACTTCGACAAAAAGTATATGGATATCATGATTTATTTAACTAATTTTGTCGCGTTATTAAAACTCTAGATTATTGATGAAAGATCTATTTGAAAAAATTTACAAAGACAAAGGACCTTTAGGCAAATGGGCGGAGCAGGCCGAAGGTTATTTTGTATTTCCTAAACTGGAAGGCCCTATAGGGAATAGAATGATTTTTAACGGGAAAGAGGTGATCACCTGGAGTGTGAACGACTATCTCGGTCTAGCAAATCATCCTGAAGTTAGAAAAGTAGATGCCGAAGCAGCTGCACAATATGGTTCGGCTTATCCCATGGGGGCTCGAATGATGAGTGGTCATACAGATCTTCATGAACAACTTCAGAAAGAACTTGCCGCCTTCGTAAATAAAGAAGCCGCATATTTACTCAATTTTGGTTACCAGGGAATGGTATCCACCATTGATGCTCTTGTTTCCAAAGATGACGTAATAGTTTACGATGTAGATGCTCACGCTTGTATAATCGATGGAGTGCGTTTACACCTGGGGCAGCGTTTTACGTACAAGCACAACGATATGGAAAGTATCGAAAAGAACCTGAAACGTGCCGAAAAAGTTGCTAATAAGACGGGTGGAGGAATTTTATTGATCTCTGAAGGTGTTTTTGGTATGCGAGGCGAGCAGGGGAAACTCAAAGAGATCGTGGGACTTAAGAAAAAGTATAATTTCCGATTGTTCGTAGACGATGCGCATGGATTTGGTACCCTTGGGAAAACCGGCGCAGGAGCGGGTGAAGAGCAAGGTGTACAGGATGATATCGATGTATATTTTGCAACCTTTGCGAAATCTATGGCCAGCACAGGAGCTTTTATTGCAGGTGATGAGGAGATCATCAATTACCTTAAATACAACCTGCGTTCTCAAATGTTTGCGAAATCCTTGCAGATGCAATTGGTGGTTGGAGCTCTAAAGCGACTGGATATGATCCGTACCAGCACCAAACTGAAGGATAAACTATGGGAAAATGTAAATGCCCTTCAAGGCGGCCTTAGGGAGCGTGGTTTCGATTTGGGAACCACCCAAAGCTGCGTAACTCCGGTCTACCTGAAAGGTAGCATCCCGGAAGCGATGGCCTTGGTAAAAGACCTAAGGGAAAATTACGGTGTATTTTGTTCGATTGTGGTGTATCCTGTAATTCCGAAGGGATTGATTCTACTTCGAATGATCCCAACCGCGTCTCATACAACAGAAGATATCAATGAAACCCTGGAGGCGTTCTCGGCTATTCGCGAACGACTGGAAAACGGTACGTATAAGCGATTGTCTGCCGCTGTTGCTGCCGCTATGGGTGAGTAATCGATCGTATTCCTGTAACTTATTTAAAGGTCTATACGGAAGGTACTGCGTTCCTTGTGCTGAACGGGATCGTAGTCTTTCCAAAGTAACTGGACAGCTGTATTCTCTATCAATTCGGGATTGGTTTCAACGGTGTTTATACCTTTCGAATTAAATAAATACTGCATCTCTTCGAAGATGATGGCAGTGACACCTTTCCCCTGATATTCGGGATCGATCCCAATGAGATAAAACGCCGCCAGGTCATTTTTCTTTTGTGCCTGGAGTATATGCCACCAACCCATGGGTAGCAGCTTTCCATTGGCTTTTTTCAACGCTTTGCTAAACGAAGGCATTACTACCGAAAACGCGATGAGCTTCCCTTCTTTATCCTTGATACAGGTGATGTAATCCGGATGTATAAAACTGAAGTACTTTTCTTTATAATAATCTATTTGATATTGCTGAATTGGGACAAAGGTCTGTAAGGTATTATAGGTTTTATTCAACAGATCGAACATGCTATCCACGTAGGGAAGGATCTCTTTTTTATTCTTGAATCTGATCACCGAAAGTCCGTAACGCTGCTTTACAATTCCCGAAAATTTTGCCACCTTGTCCTTTATTTCTGGCGGAATTTTAAGTCGGAACTCAACCCAGGTAGCCTGTTTTTTAAATCCTAGCTTTTCAAAATGTTCGGCGTAATAAGGGTGATGGTACCAGGTGATCATGGTATTCATCTCTTCGAATCCCCTGGTAAGAATCCCAGCCTTTTCCATGTTCGAAAACCCAACCGGGCCTTCGGCATATTCCAGATCGAGCTCTTTGCCTTTTTCATATACCTTCTCCAATAATGCTTTGGTAACTTCTAAATCGTCTATTACATCAAACCAGCCGAAACGTACTTTTTTCTTGCCTTGTTCATTAATTTCGAGGTGATTCACTATAACAGCGATCCTACCGGCAAGTTCTCCGTTTTTTGAAGCCAGGTAGTAGGTGGCTTCAGCATTTTTAGCAACCGGATTACGCGAAAGATCCAGGGTTTCCATCTCATCTTTTATAAGCGGAGGAACCCAGTATTTATTATTCTTGTAGAGCTTAAACGGAAAGGTTACAAACTTCTTCAGCTCTTTTTTGGTGGTTACTTGAGTAATTTCGATCATACACTATTAAAATTGGAGTCCGCCTCCATCCCCGTCATCTTCGATAAAATCATCTTTACGCTTTCTTTCTCTTTTTTTCTTTTGTTTTTTATTTCCTTTTTCCGCTTTCCTTTTCTTTCTTCCCTGGGCTCCTTTTTCTTCTATGTATTCATCCTGGTCGTGCATATCGAATCGATAGGCTACGCCAATCCTGCCATAGAAAAGGGAAGGAGTGTCTTTAAAATTCAAGGTGATCGAGGCATCCACATGGAGATCCGGAGTGATCAATGCCGCTGCACCTCCACGAAATAACTGGTCTGCATAAAAATCGCTCTTAAATCCCTGGTTCTCTACGAAAATAGAGAAATAATCGTTGGTGGCGTGGGTAAGAGTTAAAATATAACCATAGGTAGGAAAATCTGTAGTTACCCTGTCTACGATTATATTGGTAACAAACACAAAACCACCAATCCAGTTGTTTTGGGTGGACACGACTAGTTTCGGACTAATAGTCGATTCGGCCTCCGGGGTGAACGGATTATCGGCAAAATCGAAGTTGGCCCCAGCATATACCGAAACCGCCGGAATTAGATCTGCCCATTGAAATTTATTATTGGCCTTCCAACTGTATAGATTGGGCCCTTTCTCTTCCATTTTCCGATAAGGATCATAGATCAAATACTTGGCGCCAAGGGTATTGCTTCGGAAATTACTCTGCTTATATTCAAGGGGTACTGCTCCTCTTTCATCGGTTACATTGTGCATTTCGAAGCTTCCAATAAGGCTTACTTCCAGCTCCTCCCTGAAAAATCCATAGCGAGCGCTGTAATCGATGGCAAATACGCTGGTTTCGGTATCCAGGAGGCTGTGTTTTTCTTTCCCATAGCTCATACCACTTTCAAACTGCAGTACGTTCTTCCCCACAGAAAATGCTCCCTGGGAAACCCCGGGTCGATTGGTGTTGATCATGTCTGTATATTGTGCAGAAACACTTCCGAAACTTATAATGAAGAACGCTGTGAGAAACAGGATTTTAATTCGGGTCATGGATATGGGTTTAGTTCAAAGATATATTATTTTATCATTTATTTAATAGTTGATTTTCGTCTTTTTGTGCTTCAATATGTACTTTTGAAACGTATACAAGATTCTATGATCACATTTTTGAAAACGGTTTTAATTATACTTCTGGTATATATGGGGTTAAAGTTTCTCCTGAAACTACTTAAACCTTATATAATGAGGTATATAGCCAAGAAAGCCGGGAAACAATTCGAACAAGCCTTCGGTGCAAATCCGTTTCAGCAGGAACCAACTCGCGAGAAGGAGGGAAGTATAAGCATCGATAAAATTCCAACCCAAAAAAGAAAGACCACATCTACCGTGGGCGAGTATGTAGATTACGAAGAAATTGATTAATTTTCATCCTTCTTAACATACTCCTGTTTTATGCAACAATTAAAGGGTTTTCTACCCCATCTTATCGTATTAGTTCTTTTTCTTGTGGCCTCACTGGCCTATTTTAATCCGGTACTTCAGGGTAAGAAGATCTATCAGAGCGATATTGTACAATACACCGGGATGGCCAAGCAACAAAACGATTTTCGCGAAGCCACAGGGGAGGAAACCTACTGGACCAATTCTGCCTTTGGTGGTATGCCTACCTACCAGCTTGGCGCTAAATATCCCTATAACTACATAAAGAAACTCGATCTTACCTTGAGATTCTTACCTCGCCCGGCAGATTATCTATTCCTATATTTTATTTCCATTTACATACTATTTCTGGTGCTGAAAGTAGATTACAGGCTGGCTTTCCTGGGAGCCCTGGCCTTCGGATTTTCCACCTATCTTATTATAATTCTTGGGGTAGGACATAATGCCAAGGCACATGCAATTGCTTATATGCCGTTAGTTCTAAGCGGAATTATCCTCACCTTTCGGGGTAAATACCTTTGGGGTTTTTTACTCACTACCGTGGCCCTGGCCCTGGAACTGGTTGCCAACCACTTTCAGATGACCTACTACCTCATGCTGCTGGTGCTATGCTTAGGAGTGGCTTATCTTATCGATGCCTATAGAAAAAAACTGCTTCCACATTTTTTTAAATCGGTAGCCATCATGCTACTTGGGGTTTTTATTGCCCTGGGATTAAATGCCACCAATATACTGGCCACCAAAGAATATGCAGATACGTCTACCCGTGGAAAAAGCGAACTCACCATTTCACCCGATGGCAGCGAAAAGAAAAGTGGAGATGGTTTGAGCTACGAGTATATTACCGAATATAGCTACGGTAGGTTAGAAACCTTTAATTTATTTATCCCCAGATTCATGGGGGGTGGCAGTAGTGAACCGCTACCCGACAACGGGGAAACTCTGGACGAATTGATGAAATTGGGGGCCTCGCCCCAAGAAGCGAGGGAGATCCTTAAACAACTACCTGTGTATTGGGGAGATCAGCCCATAGTAGCTGCGCCAGCCTATATTGGTGCGATCATGATCTTTCTTGCCGTCCTGGCATTATTTCTGGTGAAAGGCAGGTTAAAATGGTGGATCCTATCGGCTTTTATTCTCAGCCTATTACTATCATGGGGTAAGAATTTTCATTTCCTAACTCAATTCTTTATCGATTATATACCCCTCTATGATAAATTCAGGGCGGTATCGTCCATACAAGTTATTATCGAGTTGGTTATCCCCATATTGGCCATTGTAGGACTCCATCAGTACTTCAACGATTTTGTAAGTCCCGAAAAGCGAAAAAAAGCACTATTGTGGGCAACGGGGATCGTTGGCGGACTGGCGGTGGTTTTCCTCCTGTTCAAATCGGCGATTCCCGGACTAGATTTCGCGAGTCCGTACGATCAGGAACTACGAGATCAATTGGGAACGCCCCTGGTAGAAGCCATTCGCGAGGACCGGGCATCCCTTTTTATTACCGATACCATTCGATCCCTGGCCTTTGTATTACTGGCAGCTGCGGTATTATGGTTTTTTCTGAAAGATAAGCTCAAACAAAACACGGTGATCGCCTTATTAGCCCTATTGATCGTGGTTGATCTGGTTGGGGTAGACTGGCGATATGTAAATAACGATGATTTTGTGAACGCCCGAATTATGGACCAGCCGTTTCAGAAGAGTCCGGCAGATTTACAGATCCTTGAAGATGACGGATATTTTAGGGTGTACGATATCACCACCAATCCATTCAGCAGTGGAAGGGCCAGCTATTTCCATAATGCCCTGGGCGGATATCACGCCGCTAAACCGGGAAGGGTACAGGATCTGGATGATTTTTATTTAGCTGAAGGCGATATAGGGATCCTCAATATGATGAACGTACGTTACATTATTGGACAGAGTCCCAACGGTGGTCCTGTAGCTCAGCGGAACCCTTTTGCGAACGGGAACGCGTGGTTTGTAGAAAATATACTTCTAGCCGAAAATGCCAATGAGGAATTACTGTTACTCGATAGCCTGGACACTAAACGAACGGTCGTGGTTCATAAAGAATTTCAGGATAAATTACCTCTTGAAAATATAGTGCGGGATTCTACAGCAACCATAGACCTTACCCAATATAAGCCTAATCACCTGGTGTATGAGAGTTCCTCTACTTCACCGCAACTGGCGGTCTTCTCGGAGGTGTATTACCCCAAAGGGTGGAATGCCTACATTGATGGGCAACCGGCAGAGTATATCCGTGCAAACTATGTATTGCGTGCCATGCCTGTCCCGGCAGGAAATCATAAAATAGAATTTAAGTTCGAACCCACAGTGATCAAGACCGGCGGGACCATAGCCCTGGTTAGTTTTGTAATATTACTGGTGGTTCTGTTTGGCGGATTATGGTATAAGCGCAGACAGGAAAGTAAGGTTGCCGAAGAATAACCAAAAGTGAAACGAGCCCTCATTATAACATATTACTGGCCGCCTGCCGGCGGACCCGGAGTTCAGCGCTGGTTGAATTTCGTTAAATACCTGGGTGAATTCGATGTGGAGCCGGTGGTATATGCTCCCCAAAACCCCCATTATCCAATCCGCGATGAAGATCTGTTGCAACAGATCCCTACAGGTGTTGAGGTGATAAAACAACCTGTAAAAGAACCATATCGTTTAGCGGGCATGTTTTCGAAAAAGAAAACCAAGCGGATAAGCAGTGGGATCATTTCCGAAAAGTCGCCGGGAATGCTAGAAAAACTGATGTTGTACATCCGGGGGAATTATTTCATCCCCGATGCCAGGGTAGGGTGGGTAAAGCCTTCTGTAATATTTCTGAAGGATTATTTAAAGGAGCATAGTTTCGACACCATAATCACCACAGGGCCACCACACAGTTTGCATCTAATTGGCCTTCAGCTGAAAGAAATTTCGGGTATCCGGTGGATCGCAGATTTTCGCGACCCCTGGACGACCATACACTATCATAAGTCGTTGCGTCTTACGAAAAGTTCAGAAGAAAAACATAAAAAGCTCGAGCTGGAAGTTTTACGAAAGGCGGACCATATTGTGGTTACCAGTGTGACCACTAAGAAGGAGTTTTCAGAAAAAACAGATCAACCCATTAGTGTGATCACCAACGGATACGAAGTTACCGAAGAGATCACGCCAATACCGGATCGTAAATTCTCTTTGGCTCATATAGGTTCGCTCCTCAGTGAACGTAATCCTGTGTCCTTATGGCAGGTACTAAGTGAACTATGTGGGGAGAATAAAAACTTTAATGACGACCTGCTAATAAAATTGGTGGGTGTGGTAAGTGATGAAGTTTTGAGGAGTTTAGAAGAATTTGGTCTGAATAAGCATTTCCGAACAGAGGGTTATGTGCCTCACAAAGAAGCGCGGCAGTTGCAGCATAATGCTCAGGTTTTAGTGCTTTTGGAAATGGACAAGCCAGAAACCCGTGCGATCATTCCCGGGAAATTGTTCGAGTATCTGGCCGCTGGACGTCCAATTTTGGCCATAGGTCCTGAAGGAAGCGATATCGCAAAGATACTGGACGACACCGGGGCAGGATCATTTTTAAATCCCGCGCAAAAAAAGGAATTGAAGGAAAAACTACTAGAGCTTTACCAGGCCTTTCAGCAAGGAACGTTAAGAATTCAGCCGGAAGGGATAGAGAGGTTTAGCAGGCGCGAACTCACCCGATCCCTAAGCGAGATCATACTCAAACCCTAAATGCGAAACTCCCGCCCGGCACACTGCCTTGCGAGAGTTTCAAACTAACCAACCAAAAAAATCTTTAGTTTCCGCGGCGACTTCTGTTCGCACTGCGGCTGGACCCGGAACTTCTGCTGGAAGAGGCTTTAGACCTGTTCACTGAGGAGCTTCTGTTCGCCTTAGGCCTGCTCGAGTTGTTCACTGAACGACTCTTGGTTTGAGGCCTTGTACTTCTGTTAGAGACAACACTTTTGTTTCGTGTTGATTTACTTCTGTCTACAGACGATTTGCGTTTTACCGTATTCCGGTTTGTATTCGCCGATGGTCTTTGTTTTGCATTTCCTCTTGAAACGGTAGCCTTTTTATTCCTGTTCACAGCGCTTTCGCTTCTGTTGGATCTATTTACATCGCCACGTTTCACATTATTCCGTTTGTTAGAATTAATGCTGTTACTTCTATTCTTATTACCGCTACGGTTAATAGCTCTATTGCTATCGGTTCCACCGCGTTTGTTATTCTTAGCGATCTCTCTGCCCGAATTCCCGTTGATCCTGTTCGTGGATGTCTTTCTGTCCAGGCTGTTATTCCTGTTTCGTACATCGCCACGCTCGGCCACGCTATTTCGTCTTCCAGAGTTTTGAGAAACCATAGTATTACGGCGATTTGGATTGTAATCCTTGTTTACAGCCGTGCGTCCGTTTTTATAGTGATGTCTGCTACCCGGTCTGTAAAAGTTACGTCTACCATTGTTATACGCTTTTCTACTTCTGTAATATTGTCTGTGATAGTTGTAGGCATAACGGTGCGGTGTGTAGTAACGACGGTAAGGGTAGTCATATACGATACAACTTGTATATAGTGGTCTCACATACCAAACATGCCATGGTCTGTAAATATATCTTGGCGTCCAAAGGTTAATATACCCGGTACAGTAGGAGAATCCTCCGTAATAGTCGTAGAATACCCGCAGGCCTCCCACGCGCACGATACGCCTGTCGTTATAACGGATCTCTGTGTTCCCTGCCTGGATAATACGGCCGTAGTTGTCGTAATAGATAGGGATATCTTCGATCTGGATCACAGCTCCGTAGTCGTCGTACTGTACGTAAGGATCGTAGTTGTAACCCGAGTTAAAATTAAGGTTTACATTGTTGGTACTGATGTTCACATTTACATTTCCTCTGCTATCTCTACCGAGGTAAACAAAGTCGAACTGACCATCAGGGAATACCGAAAACTCAACGGCACCTTCAATGAAGATATAGGCATTACCATCATATTCATAATAGGATGGAGCACTTGCTTCACTGGAAGCAGCCTGAGCGGCAAAGCTCGTTAGGAGGATTCCAAATACTAGGGTTACTAACTTTTTCATAATTCTGGGTTTTAAATTGTACTTGCTTAACTTTTGGTTTGGTCAGCAATACATTTCTCTTAAATACACAGACCGTGCCAAAATTGTAAAAGCCTGATTAACAGTGATGAGAAGTGAATGGTGAGAAGAAATTCTATTTAAACGAAAAAAAGCGGGGATAGAAATTGAAATATCAAATAAGAAGCACCAAATCTCAAATAAATTCCAATGTCCAATGATTTAAATATTGAATATTGATCATAATTTGTTTTTTTGGAATTGTGATATGTAGGTTATGAAAAGTGAGTAGTGAGAGGAATTTTACGCAATCCTTAATGGAACATGACCTAAACGCTACTGGACTAAAAATAAAATCCGCCGGAACTTGAGAGTATCCGACGGATTTAAAAACTAACCAACCAAAAAACTATGTATTAATCTTTTTTCTTTTTTCTTACTCGATCGTGGCCCCAATCATCGTCCCAGTCATCATCATCCCAATCGTTATTATTCCTATACCAAGAGTCGTGCCAATATTTTCTATTGTACTTATTTACGTGACCAGTGGTCTTTCTAATCTTTCCTCTACGGTTATAATGAATCTCAAGGTTACCAACCGAAGTAAGTAATCCCCTGTGGTAGGTCATAGTAACACATCCTATGGATCTTACCTTTCCATTTCGTTTATAGGTGATCTGCGTTGGGCCAATACTACGTATTCGTCCAAATCTGTCTGTTCTTATCAGGTTGTTATACCCTCTGCGAGAGTTCGCGTAGGTTACCTGTCCCGGCACCGAATTGTAGTACACCGTCTTGTAGTTACGTCGTCCATTTCGGTACCCATATGGGTCGTGTAATTCACGGAAATGGAAAGTTCCGTTGGTAGCTACCAAATAGAGTACACCATTTTCTACAAAACGAATTTCATGCGAATTGTAATAGCGATCGTATGTACCCGGATTATAAGCTACATTTTTGTTCTGTTGTGAAAAAGTCTGTGTAGTCATTCCTATCAGGAATAGTACTACGGTTAAAATACTTTTTTTCATAATCAATGTATTTTGGGTTATGAGGCAAAATCAGCGATGCCTACCTGCGCTATTCGGTTATAAAAAACCAATAGCCGTGCCAAAATTTTAAATAGATGATTATGAGGTTCTTAGGTTATAAGATTAGTAGGTTATTAGATTTTCAGATTGTGGAAGTCATTCATTTTTCATGCTCAACCTGCCCGAAGGTCATGGCGGGCTTGATTTAGCATCTAATGCATGTTCAAGATTCCGAATCAAGTTCGGAATGACAACAGACAACAGACAACAGACAACGGACAACAGACAACGGACAACAGACAACTATCTTATAACAAATCGTTCGGTCTTGATCACATTATCTTCACTTAGTGCCTGATAGAAATAAACACCGGCGGCATAGTCCATTGCGCTGATAGTCATGTAGTTTTTGGTTATTGTTGCTTCGGAAATAACCTTACCGGTGATATCAAGAATACGAATGGTGTCTATATTTAATTCCGAAGGCAGTTGAAGAATAGAGACGTCTGTCACCGGATTTGGTGCAAGTACAATATCATCCCGTAGATATTCCGGTAAGTTAAGTGTGGTGTTGTCGCAAGCCGTGGCATTGTTGAAATAATATATGGTCCCATCGATCGTAAAACACGCCAATTTGGACCAACACGTACTATCCAATACCTCTACATAAGGTTCGAATCCCGTGATTGACCCAATCCCTTCGATCCAGTATTCTTCTCCATAAGGAGCAGTTGAAAACTCGATTACTTTTCGAAGTTCTCCAGCAATCATGTTGGAAAATGTATTCGTAACTGTTAATTGGGCTCCCAGACCCGGAGTGGAGTCACCCAGTGTACAACTGGGGCTGTCCAACATTGTAAAAGTATCTCCTACTTCCAAATTAAAGTCATATAATACCTCCTCGTCGTTAATAGTAGGATTGTACTTATACACGATGCCATTTTCTTCCCTTACCAAACATCCCGTTATAATACCGGGAGTGCTTTCAATTATCTTATAGGTCTTGCCATTTACAATTCCTTCACCAATTATGGAAAGCTGATAAGTGGTGGTGAACGAGAAAGGGGGAGGACCTCCAAAAGGACAATACACAACATCAACACTCCAGCGATGATCATTATCCAGCATTGGGAGAAAGGGTTGTGCAAAAGAAAGATTCAGAAAACATAACGAAATAAGAAACAGCAACTTTTTCATAGCAGAAAATTTTGAGTACCACAAAACAATGATCTCGGGATCAAAATTCTTCGCCATGGATCCCAAATTCACTTCAATGTACTAAAAAAACTTTGCTGAAACGGCTTAGATCTTATCTTTCAGATATTCGCCTGTAAACGATTCAGAAATGCCGGCAACGGTTTCAGGAGTGCCGGTTGCTACCACACGGCCACCTTTTTCTCCTCCTTCAGGGCCCAGGTCGATAATATGATCTGCACATTTAATAAGGTCGATATTGTGTTCCACAACGATTACTGTATGCCCGCGGTCCAGCAACGCATAAAACGATGCAAGGAGTTTTTTGATGTCATGGAAATGGAGTCCGGTAGTGGGTTCATCAAAAATAAACAGCGCTTTGTCTTTGGAGGTACCTTTTACCAGGAAAGAAGCGAGTTTAATACGTTGCGCTTCTCCGCCGGATAGGGTGGAGGAGCTTTGACCTAATTGTACATAACCCAGCCCAACATCTTGTAACGGCTGTAACTTGTTCACTATTTTTCCTATCCCGGATTCTTTGAAGAAGTCGATGGCCTCATCTACCGTGAGTGTGAGTATGTCGTTTATATTCTTATCGTCGAAGGTTACTTCCAGGATCTCCTTTTTAAAACGTTTTCCACCACAGGTTTCACATTCAAGGTGAACATCGGCCATAAACTGCATCTCGATGGTCACTTCTCCTTCCCCCTTACAGGTTTCACAACGTCCTCCATCTACATTAAAGCTGAAATGTTTCGCCTTATATCCTCGAATATCCGATAGTTTCTGATCTGCAAATAGATTTCGGATGTCGTCATAGGCCTTGATATAGGTCACCGGGTTTGATCTGCTCGATCTACCAATTGGGTTCTGATCGATGAACTCTATGCTCTTTATACTACTATAATTTCCCTCGAGACCGGTAAACTGCCCGGGTTTTTCTCCATATCCACCAATTTCCCTCAACAGGGCAGGGTAGAGGATCTTTTTAACCAGGGTACTCTTTCCGCTTCCGGAAACTCCTGTCACTGCCGTAAATACGCCTAGAGGGAACTCGGCGTCAATATTCTGAAGATTATTGTGTCTTGCTCCCAGAAGTTTTATACTATTCTTCCAGCTACGTCTTTTTACCGGAACCTCGATCTCCAGGGTGCCATTGAGGTATTTAGCGGTTAGCGAATCGGCTATCAGGATGTCGTTATAGCTTCCTTCTGCGACTATCTCACCACCATGCGTTCCGGCCTCAGGGCCAATATCGATGATGGCGTCGGCTGCTTTCATGATATCCTCATCATGCTCAACAACGATCACTGTATTACCAAGATCGCGAAGCGACTGCAACACTCCAATGAGCCGTTCTGTGTCTTTGGGATGAAGCCCAATACTTGGCTCATCCAGGATGTACATAGAGCCTACCAAGCTACTACCCAGCGAAGTGGCTAAATTAATTCGCTGGGATTCCCCACCTGAAAGCGTATTCGATTTCCGGTTAAGGGTTAAGTAGCTAAGTCCAACATCCATAAGAAATGAAAGTCGGTTTCTTATCTCTAACAATAATCTTTTGGCGACCTTTTGGTCGTATGCGTTCAACTCGATCTCATCGAAGAATTTCGCAACCTTGTGCAAAGGCAACTCTACTAATTCCTGTATTGAAACTCCGTTTATCTTTACATAGGTGGCCTCGGGGCGCAGGCGCTTTCCATTACACGTACTGCATTTTGTCTTTCCTCTGTAGCGGGATAACATCACTCGGTTCTGGATCTTATAGCTTTTCGATTCCAGAAAACTGAAAAAATCGTGCAGGCCTTCAAAAAATTCATTCCCATCCCATACAAGCTGTTTTTGGGCCTCGGTTAACTGAAACCACGGCTTGTGAATGGGGAAGTCGAATTTATAAGCGTTATTCACCAATTGATCGCGATACCAGCTCATACTTTCACCTCTCCAGGGGAAGATAGCGTTATCGTATACAGATAAGGCTGTATTTGGGATAACGAGATCCTCATCGATACCAATAACATCGCCATAGCCTTCACATTTTGGGCAGGCACCGTACGGATTGTTAAAACTGAACAGATGCACATTGGGCTCCATAAAGGTGATCCCGTCGGCTTCGAAACGATTATTAAAAGCTTTAGAAGACCCATCTTCCAGGTTCTCAACGATCAATTCACCTTTACCTTCAAAGAAGGCAACTTCGGCGGCATCAGCCAGACGATTATAAAAATCTTCATCATCCTGGGTGATCACCCGGTCTACCACTAAAAATAATTTCTTCGGAAGCGACCCTTTTAATTCGTCTATTCTTACAACGGTATCGTCAAATTTCACCCGGGCATATCCCTGTTGTGCCAATGCCTGAAGCTTGTTCTCCATGCTTCGTCCCTCCTCAAGGAGAATAGGGGAAAGCAGCAATAATTTTTTACCCTCCGGAAAGGATTTGATATAATTTATAACATCGCTTACCGAGTCTTTTTTTACCTCTTCTCCGGAAACCGGCGAATAAGTACGGCCAATACGCGTGTAAAGTAATTTCAGGTAATCGTAGATCTCTGTAGAAGTACCCACCGTAGAACGAGGGTTTGTTGCATTTACCTTTTGTTCTATAGCAATTGCGGGTGCAATGCCTTTAATAGCATCTACTTTGGGTTTATTCAGGCGGCCTAAGAACTGTCGTGCATAAGACGATAGGCTTTCCACATAGCGTCTCTGACCCTCTGCATAGAGCGTATCGAAGGCAAGACTGGACTTTCCACTCCCAGATAAGCCTGTAATAACCACAAGTTTATTTCGTGGGATGGCCACCGAAATGTTCTTAAGATTGTGCAGCTTTGCGCCCTGGATTAGGATATTTTCTTTGGCGCTAAGGGTTTGAGTGTTCAAAATGGCTACGATTTACTGAATTTTGCAAAGATACTATTCAGCAATGAATTTTAGAGTATTCCCCTGGCTTTTTGCGAACTATTATCCAGTCCACTAAATATTTAACATTTTGTAAGGAAAATAAGCTTTTACAGGGCTTGATGTGGTTATTAACCATGTGAATTGGTAGGTTAATCAGGAAAATACTCACTTTTTTTTGCATTTCATAATTCTTTGTTGTTATATTTACCACTCACAAAACACCAAAAAACTCATTGCCTATAGCATATTACTACTTTCAATAAATAAACATAGCGACTAGACAACCAAAAATTCATAGTTGTTTATTTTAAAAAGTATTGATATGAAGCAAAGCACACCCACCGATGCGTTTCTAGTTAGCGCATATATGAATGGCAATGAATCTGCCCTTTGCGATCTTATTACGCGACACAAGCAAAGAATTTTCAGTTTTATTTATTCTAAAGTATACGACCGAGACGTAGCGGAAGATATTTTTCAGGATACTTTTATCAAGGTGATCAACACCCTGAAACGAGGTGCCTATAATGAAGAAGGAAAGTTTTTGCCGTGGGTAATGAGGATCGCACACAATCTTGTGATAGATCACTTCAGAAAAAATAACCGAATGCCGAAATTTGAGAATAACAACGATTTCAATATATTTTCGGTACTGAGCGATGGAAACCTGAACATTGAGAAAAGAATGATCAAAGGACAGGTAGAAAGCGATGTTAGGAGACTGATCGAAGAGCTGCCTGAAGACCAGAAGCAGGTACTTGTAATGCGAATTTACAAGGATATGAGCTTCAAGGAAATTAGTGAGCAAACCGGGGTTAGTATTAATACAGCACTGGGCCGAATGCGTTATGCGCTTATCAATTTGAGAAAGGTGATCAATAAACACAATATTATCTTAACCAATTAATACAATAAACTGAAAATAGGTTCGTTATTAGGAAAGAATAACCTCAAAATAACGTTCTATGCAAAAAATGTACTCTGAAACTTCACGCTCGGAACGCGTGAATAAAAATAACGTTCCGAAGGAAGAAACGATTAAATTTCTCCTTGACTATTCGAAGGCTTTAAGTGTTATAGATTATAATAAAATGAAGTTTGAAGCACTTCTAAACTAAACTTTGGAAAAACCCTGAAATCAACGTTTCAGGGTTTTTTTTGTCTTTTTGTTTTTTCTGAAATACTCCTCGATCACGCTTTTCCTTCCTATAGTTCTCGTAATGATATCCTTTTCCAGATCCCATCCTCTTGCCGGCGAATATTCCCTGCCATACCATATGATCTGTAAATGTAATTTGTTCCAAAGGTCCTTTGGAAATAGCCTTTTGGCATCTTTCTCTGTCTGAACTACATTTTTCCCATTAGAAAAACCCCAGCGATACATTAGCCTGTGGATATGAGTATCTACCGGAAAAGCAGGTATATTGAAGGCCTGACTCATCACCACACTTGCTGTTTTATGTCCTACGGCAGGCAAAGCTTCCAGGTCTTCGAAACTCGCCGGCACCTTGCCACCATGTTTTTCGATCAGTATTTCTGAAAGTCCGTGAATTCCCTTGGATTTCATAGGGGAGAGCCCTACCGGTTTGATGATCTCTCGGATCTCTTCTACCGATAGTTTTACCATATCGGAGGGGTTATCGGCTACTTGGAAGAGCAAAGGGGTAATTTGGTTCACGCGAACATCTGTGCTCTGTGCAGAGAGAAGGACTGCTATCAATAAAGTGTAAGGATCTTTATGATCTAATGGAATGGGAATTTCGGGATAAATTGTATTTAACGTATCAATAACAAATTGTACCTTTTCCTGCTTCTTCATTTTAACTAATTTTACGCAAAAATAAGCTATGCAAACATTAAAAGCAGGGGACAAAGTTCCAAATTTTACAGTGAACGATCAAGATGGAAATCCCATCTCATTATCAGATTACAAGGGAAAGAAATTAGTGGTGTTCTTCTACCCGGCAGCCAGTACACCCGGATGTACGCTGGAGGCGTGTAACTTAAGGGATCATTATGCCGAGTTACAGGCCGAAGGGTACGAATTACTGGGAGTAAGTGCCGACACCGAAAAAAAACAAAGCAATTTCAGAAATAAATTCAAATTTCCTTTCCCTTTACTGGCCGATACCAACAAAGAAGTGATTAACGCTTTTGGTGTTTGGGGCCCAAAGAAATTCATGGGTAGGGAATATGATGGGATACATCGTAAAACCTTTCTTATCAATGAGGATGGTGTAGTGGAGCGGGTGATCGATAAGGTAAAGACCAAAGCACACGCAGCGCAGATATTAGAACCATAAAAAAAGCGACCGGAAAGGTCGCTTTTTAGTTATTCGTTCTTCTCTACCAGTTGTTTGGGTTTATAGCCGAACAACTTTTGTTTCTTAATGATCTGAGCGATCCCTTTAGGTAACATCTCGTCCCAGCCAGCTTCATCGTTCGCGATCATCCTTAGTACGGTACGGGAGAAAATGTTAAGGACATTCTTATTGAAATTTGTAATATCCACCACCTTACCATTGTATTTAAAGAACTTGTAAAGTTCCTTCATACGAGGGTGCACTTTCAGGTTTTCACTATTGGTGATCGTTCCATCTTCATTCTGCATAGGATATAAGTATACTCGCAGATCCTTAAAGAACAACTTTCCGAAGGCTTCGAGTATTCCTCCACTTAGGTGACGATAATATTTCTCATCGAAGATCTCGATGAGGTTATTTACACCCATGGCAAGACCCATCCTGTTTTTAGAATACTGTGAGAAATATTCCACAAGCTTATAATACTCCTTGAAATTTGAGATGAGTACCGTTTGTCCAAGCGAACAAAGTAATTCCGCCCTATCCATGAAATCCTGCTCATCTATCTCTCCTTCAGCACGAAGGTTAGACAGCGTGATCTCGAAGATCACCTGCGTCTGATCCGGATTTACACGAGTCTCCTGTATGAACATTTCCAGGGATCGTTCGTACATATCCATGTTCACATTGGTCACAGGCCTGAAACTTCCGCGCAATGCGAGGATATTCTTCTTGTATAGCACCTTGGCGGGTAGGATATTCTTCCCTTCCGGAGAGAACATAACCGCGTCTGTCATCCCGTTTTTCACCAATTGCAAACTCATAAGCCTGTTATCCACTTCTTCAAATAGCGGGCCCGAGAAGTTGATGGTGTCTATTTCCAGCTGATCCTGGTGCAGGTGGTCGTAAAGATAACGTAGTAATTTCTTGGGTTCGTTATACTTGTAATAGGCACCATAGATAAGATTGGTTCCTAATATTCCCAGTGTTTCCTGCTGTAATCTAGCGTCATTCTCCTTGAATCTAACATGCAGGATTATATCGTTGTATTTTTGATACGGCTCGATCTGATATCGGATTCCAACCCATCCATGTCCCTTGTACCGCTTCGCAAAATCGATAGTTGCCACAGTGTTTGCGTAGGTAAAGAACATTTTATCCGGATGCTTAATGCGGCTGATCCGATCTTCGATTAGATCGATCTCGTGGGTAAGCATACGTTTCAGGCGTGCTTCGGTAACATAACGGCCATCTTTCTCGTGGCCATAAATAGCATCGCTGAAATCCTTATCGTATGCAGACATGGTTTTAGCAATAGTTCCGGAGGCACCACCGGCACGGAAGAAATTACGAACGGTCTCCTGTCCTGCCCCTATCTCGGCAAACGTACCGTAGATGTGTTCATTGAGATTGATCCGTAATGCCTTCTGTTTTATAGAAGGGATGTTATCAAATTCTTTATCTCCTTTTAAGATAATTTCCATAGCCAAGAAACGGAGTTATTGTCCTCTCGCAAAGGTATTAAAATAGTGATTTACCAGAAAGAATATATCGTTAATTAAACGAAAAAGCCATTATCTTTAACGAAAATGGCTATCAGCTTCATTTAATACTCAAATAAGCTTACATTCCCTTCAATTCACCAATCAGTTTCTGTATCACTCCCTTGGCATCTCCAAAGAGCATAGAGGTCTTTTGGTTATAGAATAATTCATTTTCAATACCGGCATATCCGGGCTTCATGGATCGTTTGTTCACGATGATCTGCTTTGCGTTTTCAACATCCAGGATCGGCATTCCGTAAATAGGACTGGACTTATCGTTATGAGCAGCCGGGTTTACCACGTCATTCGCACCCACCACAAAAACCACATCGGTATTCTGGAATTCGGGATTCACATCTTCCATTTCGGCTAACTTGTTGTATTCAACATTCGTTTCAGCCAAAAGAACATTCATATGTCCGGGCATCCTGCCTGCCACCGGATGAATAGCGTATTTCACTTCTACTCCTTTGCTCTCCAGCAATTGTTCCAGTTCGTGAATCGCGTGTTGCGCCTGAGCTACCGCCAGGCCATAGCCGGGGACGATTATTACCTTTTTTGAGTAATTCATCAGGATTGCTACATCACTGATAGTTGTTTTTTTGATGTCTCCCTGCATTTTAGATCCGGTGCCCGATTCGCCCCCGCTGTCTGTATCTCCAAATCCACCAAAGATCACATTAACAAGGGATCTATTCATGGCATTACACATGGCAAAAGTAAGGATGGTCCCCGCCGATCCTACCAGAATACCACCGGTAAGCATTACCATATTTCCATACAAGAAACCTCCTAAAGCGGCCGCGAGGCCGGTGAACGAATTCAGTAGTGATATAACCACAGGCATATCGGCCCCTCCAATAGGTAGCACGAACAGAACGCCGTAAGCCAAGGCACCGAAGAATAGGATATAGAGGAATAACTGGCTACCGCTTTGCGACCAGACCATATAGCCGGCAAAGGCTATTATCCCCAAGAAGATAAGATTATTCAGCAGGTTGTATTTGGGTAATCGAAGCGGTTTTTTAAAGGTACCATTTAATTTACCCCAGGCGATCATACTTCCGCTAAACGATATACTTCCTATTATGATCCCACCCAGAATAGTGATCATAGACAGGGTATTGCCTTGATAATGTCCAAATTCTATGAGCCCTATGAGGGCTGCACTGGCACCACCCATCCCATTAAAAAGTGAAACTAGCTCAGGCATTTTGGTCATCTGCACTCTTTTCGCTTTCAACCAGCCAAGCACTGTACCCAGGACTATCGCAATGGCAATTAGAATATATATAAAGCCCGGAACCTCACCTTCATATAAGAAAATGGTTCCAAGGATGGCTAAAGTCATTCCGGTAGCGGCAATAAGGTTTCCGCGTCTTGCGGTCTCGGGATGTCCTAGCATCTTTAATCCCAGGATGTAGGTTACAGAGGCGATCAAATAGATTATTTCCAGGGAAAGTACGTACTCCATTACTTTTTCTTTTTAAACATTTCCAGCATGCGGTCTGTTACTACAAAACCCCCAACCACATTCAATGTTCCTAAAAGTACAGCCACAAAGCCCAACGCCAGGGCTAGTGTGTTATCGGGATCTGCTCCCAGCATGACCAGGATGGCTCCAATGATCACAACTCCATGGATAGCGTTGGCCCCAGACATCAGGGGGGTATGCAAAACGGCCGGTACATGGCCAATTACTTCAACGCCAACAAAGATCATCAGGATGACGATATAGATCATCTGGAAGTTATTGGATATAAAATCTATCAGTTCGGTCATAGCTTATGTTGTTACACCGTTTTTACGGATCGTTCCATTTTGAATAATTAGTGTGGCATCGGTGATCTCTTCTTCCAGATCCCACTTGAATGCCGCATTTTCGGTAAGATGCATTATAAAATTATACATATTCTTTCCAAAGAGCTCACTGGCGTTTGTGGATACGCTTTCAGGAGAAATGGTCGTTCCAATGATCTTTACGCCATTCTTTACAACGATCTTATTCATCTTACTGAGGGCACAATTACCACCCTGTGCGGCTGCCAGATCGATGATCACAGCACCGTTCTTCATTTGCCCTACCTGTTCTTTGGTTATGAGAACGGGCGATTTCCTTCCCGGTACCATTGCTGTAGTAATTACCAGGTCTGCCTGAAAAAGTGACTTGTTCACTGCCTCTTTTTGTTTTTTCATGTATTCTTCGGAAGCGACCTTCGCATACACACTCGCTTCTTCATCTCCATTACCTTCTACCTCAATGAACTTAGCTCCCAGGGATTCTGTTTGTTCCTTGGTTTCGGGTCGAATGTCGGTGGCTTCCACGATCGCTCCCAGACGTTTTGCCGTGGCTATGGCCTGTAATCCGGCAACCCCAACACCATAGACCAGGACCCTGGCAGGTGTTATGGTCCCTGCTGCGGTCATCATCAATGGAAATATCTTCGTCATTTCATAAGCCCCTCGAATAACCGCCTTATATCCTGCCAAATTACTTTGCGAGCTAAGCACATCCATATCCTGAGCCCTTGAGATCCTTGGCATGGCATCTAAAGAAAAAGCCGTTGCGCCGGTAGCAGCAATGGCTTTCATTAGTTCGGGATTCGATTTGTGGAAAAGCTGACTCATTAATATATGTCTCTTGTCCACTAGTTTAAGGTCCTCCTGGTCGAAGGGGTTGATCTTTAATAACAGATCCGAATCCTTAAAGACAACGCCCCGTTTTTCTATCTGGGCGCCTACTTTAGAATAATCCGAATCCTTAAAGGAAGATGTAGTACCGGCATCCTCTTCTACGATAACTTTGAAGTCCTTTTCGATGAGTTGTTTCGCAATATTAGGGGAAATAGCAACGCGTGTTTCTCCCTTTTGCGTTTCTTTTAGAATACCGATGGTCATATTTTACTAAAATTTGATATCGTGTGCTAATTTAGAATTAAATTTGTCAACAGGTTTTGATAAATATCAGTTTTTTAAAGTAAGCATTTTTATGAAAATGCGCTGATATTTAACCGAAATACCAATTTCACACCACACAACCCATAATTATTCTATGAAAATCACCTTCTTAGGTACCGGAACATCTCAGGGCATTCCCGTTATAGGAAGTGATCACCCGGTGTGTAAAAGTACCGACCCTAGAGATAAGAGGCTTAGAGTTTCGGCCATGGTAGAGTGGGATCAATATCGATATGTGATAGATTGCGGACCCGATTTCAGGCAACAGATGCTCAGGGAAGAGGTTACCGCCATTAACGGGGTTCTGCTAACTCATGAACACAGCGACCATACTGCGGGCATCGATGATATCCGTCCCTTTTATTTCAGGCAGGGAAATGTACCATTCTATGGATTGAAGCGAGTATTTGAGGCACTCCATGAGCGTTTTGCATACATTTTTGAGACTGAAAACAAATATCCCGGAGCGCCCACCATTGAAGAGATAGAAATTGATAAACACAGTACTTTCGAATTAGGAGGACAAAAGGTAGTTCCAGTAGAGGTGTGGCACGCAGAGCTGTCGGTGTTGGGTTTTCGAATAGGCGATTTCACCTACCTCACCGATGTTAAAACTATTTCAGAAGAAGAAATAGAGAAAATAAAAGGCAGTAAAGTACTCGTGCTAAATGCCCTGAGATATAAACCACATGTTTCACACTTAAATATTTCGGAAGCACTTGCGTTAGTAGATAAAGTGAAGCCGGAAAAAACCTATTTTACCCATATTAGTCATTTAATGGGTTTTCATGCCGAAGTGGAGCCAACACTTCCCGAGAATGTGTTTTTGGCTTACGACGGACTAAAAATTGAAATATAATAACTGTAATCGTCAACGACTTAAAAAGTTAATATGAAGAAAAGAATTTTTATGTACCTCTTCTTTTTCGCCGTCTTGTTCATCTTGTTTCAGTACATGAACGAGAAAACGATATTCGAATCCCAGGAGAAGAAAATTAATTCCCTTACCAATCAAGTGGCCAAAAAGGATTCTATCAATGAAGTGCTTAACGACAGGATTTCGGAGCTGGACTATTTCACCTTGCTCGGGAATGAAAATGCGATGACCTATATTGAGAACCTGGGCATGGAAGCCGAAGAGGCACAGAGCCTGGTAACCGAGGCCATTTACGAATCTAATTTTGGGGATGGGCAAAATGCGCTAGTTCCTGTTGAGAGTCAGGACGGTAAAATGCGAATTAATAAGGTACGCTTTTTAAACCACCGCTGGATCCTGGCCGATTTTACCGATGGTACCTACTGGGGAGAGGTGCTTATCGATTATTTCTTTGATGATAAGGAACAGCTTATTCTTACCCCAATTGGCAGCACATTATATCCTAATTGATCATCTATTGCTGAGCCACTCCTTGAATTCGTAGAAATTTTGCGGAGCTACCCCGTGCCCTACAGGAAACTCACTATAGCTACAAGGGATATTCAGTTTTTCGAAGAATGGTTTCGACCTGCGGGCCCATTCTACCGGAATAACCTGGTCTACACTTCCGTGGGAGGTATAAATATTTAACCCTTTGAAGTTGTTGCTTTCGTAGCCTTCTTTTAAAATTGCCTCGTTCACGTAACCGCTAAGCCCGATCACATTTGCTACTTTTTCCGGATAACTTAATGCTACAGCAAAACTTAGGATGGTGCCCTGACTGAAGCCTAACAATGTAATGCGTTTGGGATCCACCTTATAGGCCGAGATGATCTCATCCAAACATTTTACAACCAGTTCCCTGGATTCTACAGCCTGTTCATCATCACTAAATTTATCGTTGTTAGCATCAAAATAAATCGTGTACCAGGCATTTCCAAACGGTTGCATTTGCAGGGGAGCGCGCAGGGAGATGATGGCGTATTCCGAAGGTAATTCAGAAGAAAAAGAAAAAAGATCATTCTCATCACTGCCAAAACCGTGCAGCATGACGATAGCCGGGGGGTTGCCTTCAGCGTTTGATGAAGGCCTGTATACATACTCTAAAGAAAGCTGTTGTTTTACCATAATAAAAAAGAAAGCCGCAAGTTACAAAACTGCGGCTGTTCTAAAAATACGATTCTCAATTATCCAATTCCTTTAAACCATTGCTGAAATTGTTCTCCTAACAATGGCACGGGTTTCTTCTCTCCCTGGATGGCACTTAAGATGCCCAGGATCCAGAATACAAGGAGTGCGATTTGGATGATCCAGGCTAATATAGCAATACCAACAACCGCATTTAAGATCCCGAGTGCTACTGCCACGCAAATAATTCCTAATGACTGCCTGATATGAAAAGCACCGAAGTCGGTCTTATCATTATTGTGCATGAGTAGTGCTATAATCCACCCAATAAGGGTTACATACGAAATAATTGCGATGGTTTTGCCATCACCTGAGGACGTTTCAGACATAATTAAAAATTTAAGGGTTAGTGATTTATACCTTAAATATAGGGTATCCTAATTTAAAAATGTGAACCATTGGCCGAATTTATTACTTAGAAAGGGAATCCCCGCTTTTCGGTTCGCCAGGGCCATGATAAATGAGAACAACCAGAATAGGGCACTGCCGTAGAAGAAGATGCTACCAATTAAGAGAAGATACTCCTGGTAAGACATTACCACAGAAACGAAAAACATCAAGGTAAGTCCGAACATGTTTTTTATATGCCAGGTGGCAAATTCATGCGGCTCGTCCTTATTCATGGATATTGCGATCAATAATCCAACAACTGTAATGTAGGCTATTATGGCTTTCGATTTCCCCTGGGGTGTCATGCTACTTATTTAGTACCAGTTTCTTGTTCGAATAGATCCCGTAAGCTCTTCCTTTTAATTTTTTTCCCAGCATAGCTGAATTCATGGAAGTGGATCTAATATCCTTTTCAGAGAATGCGTAGTCGGGTTCCGGATCGAAGAGAGTGATATTCGCCGTCGATCCTTCCTCCAATGCGGCGCTTGGTACGCCAAATCGCTCCTTTAAGGAGGTGAGGGCCTGCACGGCCAGCTCGGTACCTAAAACCGCGTTTAAAGCTCCAAAACTACTTTCCAGGCCTATACTTCCAAACATGGCGTGATCGAATTCGGTTTTCTTATTCTCGATATCTATCGGGTCGTGATCCGATGTTACGCCATCAATAGTTCCATCCTTAAGGCCTTTTATCAGGGCTTTCCTGTCTGCCTCTGCGCGTAAAGGAGGTAAAAGCTTGTAATTAGTATCGAATTCTTCAAGTTCATCGTCGGTAAGCATTAAGTTGGCCACAGCCACGCTGCAACTTACATTAAGGCCTTTCTTTTTTGCGTTCCGGATGAGTTCCACCCCGGTTTTAGTCGAGATGGTAGGAATGTGTAACTTTCCACCTGTATACTCGAGCAGGTAGAGATCTCTTGTGATCTGCAATTCTTCTGCCAGGGCCGGGATTCCTTTTAATCCAAGTCTGGTGCTGTTTAGTTCTTCGTTCATTACACCTTTGGTTGCTACCTGGGGTTCGTAGGGCATGGATTGTACCAGGGCGTTGAAATTCTGGCAATATTGCAGCGCTATCTTAAGCAAATTGGGATTTTTAACAGGGTTTTTATAGTCGCCAAATGCTACAGCCCCTTCGTTGTACATATCGTAGAGTTCGGCCAGATCTTTTCCTTCACCTCGAACCGTGAGTGCGCCAACTGGAAACAGGCTAACAGGATTGCCCTCCGCTTTGGCTTTAAGGAACTGCACCCCTGCTTTTGTATCGGTTACCGGATTGGTGTTAGGATTAACGGCAACCTGGGTAAAACCGCTGAAGGCTGCAGTACGGAGTCCGTTTGAGATATTTTCCCTTTCCTCATAGCCCGGTTCTCCAAAGGATACCGAAGAATCGAACCAACCTCTGGAAATATGCAGATTGGGCAATTCTATTTCCCGGGCACCTTTCTCCTGAAGCGAGGTTGCTATTTTCTTTATTACACCCTTTTCGATGAGTACATCTCTTTTTTTGAGATGATGTTTGCCCGTGGCATCGATGATGGTAGCAGATTTAAGTAAAAGTAAACTCATAATTAATTTTTAAAGAATTTCAGCACCAGCAATTCCAGGACAAGGAAAACTACTGCAAAAATAACAAACCATTTCCAAAAGCTGTTTATGGCGTTCTCATCAGCAATGGAGTCGAACATAGATTCCACGCTGTTATAGGTTCGGGCATTTTCCCAATCATCGGCCTGGAGGTATTGTAACCTACTCTCACTGCGATCGTAATTAAAGCTTATTCCTTCTATTGTCTCTTCATCCTTAACAACCTCGTAGTTACCCGAATTCCGCGGTTCATCCAGGGTGGTGATGAGCACCTGGTTCGCCTTGGTTTGTTGTAGGGGGATGAAACTGGAGATACTATCCTTTATCTGCAGGATCTCATCCTGGGTCAATCTTATGGGTATTGCAAAGGTATTCTGTTTGGTGTTTTCGTAATATAGATTGGCCAGAGGTAAACTTTGAAGGGCCATATTATAGAATGTTGGAACGATAAGAGGTGAGCTTTGAAAATTTGAGTTCCCGGTATTGATGGGAGCAGTACTTAGATAGACCTTTTCATTTTGAAGGATAAACGGTTTCCCGTCTTCAAACTTTAGAGCCGATGTCGCTTTACTCGCAGTTATGAAGTAGGCGTTTACCTTCGGATACTGGAAATTAACCACCTGTTTCTCGAATACCGAGGCGTATAATGGATGTGCAAATACGATCTGGGAGATATTCTTTTCCTGAACGGCAAGTTCAGAAAAACCACCCATCCCTACACTTTGTAACAGATTATTATAACTATTGATATCTGCATCTATTGAAGGGATTATCATCAAACTACCACCCCCATCCAAGAATGAGGTAAGCGCGTTTGCGAGGGAAGGAGGGATGCTTTTAATTTCATTCAGGATCACAAAATCCTGATCGGGGATCATATTGTAATTAAGATTGTTGGCCTGCTGTCTCGTATAATCGAATTCCGGTTGCTCGAACAAGCGAGTTAGGAAATCTGAATTTACCTCGTTTATCGAGAGGACTTTTATCTTTTTAGGGTTATTTATTGTAAAGTACAGACTGTTGTCGTATTGTAGATTAGGATCGTTTATCTCAAGTTTTCCTTTAAATCCTGAAGGGTTCTCAATATCGAAACTTATTGTGGTACTTTTCGACTCAGACAGGTTGGCGGCGATCTTGGCTATAAGGGTTCCGTTGTTATATAAAGAAACCGGTACAGCGGTAGCGATCTCACCCACACCACTTAGGCGGACATTCAACTTAGTTGTGGTTGCATTCTTGGATGCCACATAGGCCGTGTCTATGGCCACATTTTGTATAGAAACTGGTTTTGGCTGAACAATTTCCAGAGTTATGTCTTCCTGGATCTCCGGGAGTGTGCCTTTAAATTGCAGATCCGAGATATAAAGCAGTCGCTTTTCGGCAGTTTGAGAATTTGAGAACAGTTGTCCGGCTTTTAGCAATACCTCTTCCGGACTAAGCTGGTTGGGCGTATAGGAAACCGAAAGGATCTCACCTTTAAAATCCTGTGAGCTAACATCTCTGTATGTATCTGTATTTGTGAACCAGCTTATTCTCGAGTCTGTCCTGGATTGTTCGTATAATTGTTGTAACGCCCGTTGGAGTAGGGGCCCATTGGCACCTTTTGCCTGCATGCTAAAGGAATTATCGATGTAGAGCACGGTTTCCTTTTCGGTGTTTAGGGCATTTACTGAAGCAGTAAAAGGTTGAGCAAATGCCAGTATAATAAAGGCCAATGCCAGTAAACGGAGCAGGAGGGTAAGCCATTTTTTTAACTGGGAGCTCTTTCTGGTTTGAATGGTAACTTTTTTCAGAAATGCAACATTAGTGAAGTCCACCTTCTGAAAGCGTCTTAATTGAAATAAATGAATGAAAATAGGGATGAGCAGTAAGAAGAGTGCGTAAAGTACTTCGGGGTGTTTAAACTGCATTCCGATAAATATTTGTCAAAGATATAAAATGCATTGAATAATCGGGTATATACCCCCTGTTAAGATGATGCTAATTTCCTTTTATAGAAAAATGAAAACTGGTTCCTTCCCCTAATTGAGATTCCACGCTTATGGTTCCGCCTAGCTTTTCCACCAATTTCTTTACCGTGGATAAGCCAATCCCATTTCCTTTTCTCCCCTGCCTGTCCAGGTTTCCAACGGTAGAAAACAGTTGGAATATGCTGTCCATTTTGTCTGCCGGGATTCCTATCCCATTATCTGTAATAGTGAAATGATAGCAGCCATTCTCTTTTTCGCAGTCGATATTTATTACAATAGTCTCTTTATCGTTGTATTTAAGGCTGTTCCCGATCAGGTTGAGGAAGATCTGCTCCAGGGCGGCTCGGTTGCAACTCAGTTCGAAGCTTATCTCGGGGAAATTGATATCGCATTGATTATCAATGTTAAGCAATTCCACGATCTCTTCCAGCAGATGGTTTAGATCGAATTCCTCTTCGTTTTGTTCGGCAATACTATCACTTTCGTAATGGCTTAACATCCCGGCGATATAATCGCTTAATGAAAAAGCAGAATCCTTCAAATAATCAAGGTATTTCATAGCCTCCGGATCTATCTGATCGTCAAATTTGGCCTTCAGGATGTCTGCCGTTATGATCATATTTGCCAGGGGCATCTTCATGTCGTGAGAAACTCTTCCGGCAAAATCCTTGAGGTCGTCATTCTTTTCCTTTAATTCTTTTTGAATGGCATGCAGTTCTCTATTTCGCTTATTCAACTCGATAAGCATTACCACTTGTTTAGCTAGAACTTTTAGGGCTGTTATTTGTTTTTCTGAAATTTGATTTGGCTTATGGTCGATCACACAGAGGGTACCCAGCGCATATCCATTAGAATCTAAAAGGCAGAAACCTGCATAGAAATGAATGGGATTCTTTTTTGCTATCACATATGGATGTTCGTAAAAGTCGGGATGCTCTTTTAAGTTTTCGAGAATAAGGAAATTTTCCTCTACACCAAGTGCGTAACTGCAAAAGGACACGTCACGGCTACTGGAGGTTATATCAAGACCGTGAGCCGATTTAAACCAAACTTCATCTTGGTCTACAAGGGAGATCAGAGAAACGGGCATATCGGTGATATGAGCTACCAACTCTGTTATCTGGTCATATTCTTCCTCCTTTTTGGAGTAAAGGATATTGTAACTTCGCAGGGCTTCTAAACGTTCTTTTTCGTTCGAAGGAATGGCCGGTTTGATCAATATTTCTATGCACTAAGTTAGGTGAAACCATTAGCGATTGTAATGGTTTTAGTAAATATAACAGAATTTATTACTTATAGAGCAGAAGATGATGAGAATTCCCCAGGCTGAGTAAAAAAAAAAGCCGCAAAATGCGGCTTTACCAAGTTTACATAGTGTAAAAACGAATATGTTTAATAACAATACTCGAATGTCATTGCCCAGCTGTTCCCACCAATAGGAACCCCTGCGCCCCATGCGGTTTCTTCATCACCGGTTACTGTATTTATTACCACGGCGTGTGCCGCCACATAAACACATTCACCTTCCGATATTTCGGGCCCAACGTATTCCACGTTTACTGTTCCCACAGGGTGGTTGTCTTTGTAAGGGAAGTGTCCAATTTTAGGATTTCCACTTCCAGTAGTTGGTAATTGATTAAGATCTCCAACATACAAATGTGTTTCAACGATCTCCCAGTCATTTTCGGAAGTGTATGATACCACAACATTGTCATCAACTACCTCTACATTCACAATACCCGAATAAATATGTTGCCCGGCCATAAGGTCGGTCTGGTACGAACTACTGGTTGGATCTGGAGTGGTTCCACCACCAATTTCAATAATTAGATTAGAAGAGTTATTGTCAATATAATCTTCATTTTCGGGACTACAAGCAGTAAGTAGCACCAGGGATACAAGTACAAAAGTAATTTTAAATTTCATGTTGTTGTTTTTTAGGTTGTGTCGAAATATAGGAAAATACCTACTTAATAAACAAAATAAACACGATAAAAGTGATAAAAAATCGATGAAATGCACATAATTACTTAAAATTGAAGATAAATATGTTAAAATTTCTCGAACACTCCCAATCCGAAAAGTGCGAAATCGTACTTCACCGGATCCTTGGGATCAAGTCTACGAAGTGCAACATCCAATTCATTTAAAGCTTTTGCGTCATTTTGTTTCCGCTCCATTAACCTGAGCTTTCGGGCTACATTCCCCGAATGAACATCAAGTGGGCAGGAGAGCTGTGAAGGTTTGAGAGTTTTCCATATCCCAAAGTCCACGCCGGTATCTCCGGGACGGACCATCCAGCGAAGGAACATATTGATTCTTTTAGCAGCAGAATTCTTCATTGGGTCACTAATATGCTTCTCGGTTCGTGGTAAGTGATCAAGTTCGAAAAAGATCTTTCTGAAGTTATGAATAGCAGGTTGCAGGGTATCCGGTTGGGCATTATTGGTGAATACTGCCTCCAACCCCCCGTGTTTTTTGTAGATATTCTGAATAGCCCTCAGGAAATATTCCAGATCCGTTGCATTGAATGTACGGTGTACAAAACCTGCAAAACGTTTGGTGTCGACCTGTTCTAAATTCATGATGCAATCAAACGGACTCTCATCCAGCAGAGTCATTAGTTTGGTGGCGTTGGTGATGATACTTTTGCGATTTCCCCAGGCTATGGTTGCTGTTAAAAAAGCCGCGATCTCTATATCTTCTTTCTTACTGAATCTGTGCGGAATTTGTATAGGATCACTTACTATGAACGTAGGTTGATTGTATTGGTAGGCTTTTTCGTCCAGAAATTCTTTCAGGGCCTCTGGTTTCATTTAACTGATAATTAATCCGTCCTGCATCACAAATTTCCTGTCGGCCATAGCCGCCAGTTCCTCGTTGTGTGTAACGATCACGAAGGTTTGCCCAAATTCATCGCGAAGCTTGAAGAATAGATTATGTAGATTCTCGGCGCTTTCGGTATCCAAATTGCCACTGGGTTCATCGGCCAGTATGATCTGCGGATTATTGATCAGCGCTCTGGCTACAGCTACCCGCTGTTGCTCGCCACCAGATAGTTCATTAGGCTTGTGATGTCCCCTGTCCTTTAACCCGAGAAATTCCAGAAGCTCCGAAGCACGACGGCTGGCTTCAGCCCTGGGTGTCTTTTTTATAAAGGCAGGAATACATACGTTTTCCAGCGCTGTGAATTCGGGCAATAGCTGATGAAACTGAAAAATGAATCCCAGGGTAGAATTTCTAAACTTTGCCAGTTCTCTCCTGCTCAGGGCCGATATATTTGTATTGTTTATGTTTAAACTTCCCTCGTTCGCCTTATCCAGCGTTCCCAGGATCTGGAGCAAGGTTGTTTTTCCCGCTCCTGAGGCTCCAACTATCGATACGATCTCACCACCAGCTATCGATATATCCACTCCTTTCAATACGTGAAGGTTGTCGTAATATTTATGAATGTTTCTGGCTTCGATCATGATTTTAGTTAAAAAATTGAAGTGAATGTACAGCTTTCTCGCAATAGTTACAATTGAAAAACTTGACTAAGCCTTTTTCTTGAATAGCCCTTTCACATTGTTATAATCCACGAAATAAGTTATTCGAAGAGATACGGTATTTTGTTTAGGCTGTGCGAATAAATTATTCAGACTTTCCCCATAATCAAGGGTAGACAATTCATCCAGGTTGAAGATCTGGTTGCGATAGAGCAGGGTAGCCTCGCTTCCCGGGGCGAAACGCCATCGAAAACTAAGATCCAGGTTCCAGATATTGAAATTTCTGTTAGGATTGTTCTCCGTGGTATCGTATTCAATTTCGGAGCGACTGCCGTCCTCATTCAGAATAAAGAACACATTATCACTGTAATCGGCCGTACTCCAGAAATTCCGAAATCGGAGATCTATCGCTTTATAAGGATCGAAATTAAAACTGGCAGTTATCTCGTTCTCTAAATTGGTGATATCCCGCTGTCCCATAAACACATCGATACCATCGTCGTTTATATATCCAAACTGGTCCTCCCGTAGGGATACTTCAGTAGAAAAAACCAAAAGGAACCGGTCCGAAAACCTGTACCTTGGGGATAGATCGAAGAAATAGCTTTGCTGAGGGTCGTCGAACCACGTACGATGTCCAAAATTGATGTCGTAAGCAAATTTCTTTCTATAATCTGAAGAACACCAGATATTACCGCCCAAATTCGAGCTGAAGGTCACGAATCTACCCTCGATGCGAGGTTCGAAATAATCGTCATTTTTACTATTAAATCCAAAATTCCCACCAAAGGCGAACCTCTTTGTGGTCACGAAAAATAAATTCATGTCGAAGTTATTACCGGTTTGCACCGAGGGCTTATAGAGACGACGATGCCTGGCTGTAAAGGAGAAACTGTAGGTGTTAAAAGTAGCCGTAGGCTCGAAGATCTGGTATGAGGCACCCGCCACAAAATTATTATAGTTGTTGGTGAAGTTAAGTCCGAGATCGTTTATATCCAGTTCCTTATCTGCAAAGTCGTGTCCAAATCTGTACCTGAATTTCCCCTTGATCCTGTAAAAGTCCAACTCGGTTCTAATCCCTGTGGTTCTACTATCTATCTCACTTACATTACTCATGATCCCTCTTCCGGAAAAACGAAAATTATTTCCCTTATCTGCCAGATCGAAAACCAGTCCTGTCACATTAGAATCCCTGAAACTACCTTCTCTGGTGACATTACTGTTAATAATAGACACCGATGAATTATCATTGAACTGCTGGTCCAGAACCATGATATTATAATTCGCCAGGGGCTCTACCAGCACGTCCCTGCTATTTCCGGTAATAGTATCTTCTGCCCTGGCATAGGTACGTTCGGTGATGGCGTTTAGGACACCAACCCCCAATTTACCTCTTGTTCGGCCCGAGATCTTCAGCGCATTGAGCAGGTTCACTCTTTCCGGGTATTTGGTAAATGTTTCATTTTCCTGGAGATCTTCCAACGGTCCCGAAGGAGAGTTCCCTATACGTCTGGAGAAGAAGATATTTCCTTTGTTAAAAAGATCTACACCTTCTGTAAAGAATTGTCGGTTCTCGTTAAAAGTCTGTTCGAAAGGGCCTAGGTTAAGGCGAACCTTGTCGAAGGCTACCTGGCCAAAATCGGGAATGAGCGTTGCATCCAGGGTGAAACTATCACTAAGGCCGTACTTAAGATCCATTCCTGCGCTGAAATCGGTGTTGGTCTCACCGTCAAAATTAGACACAACTCCCTGAGCAAAGGGGAAGAAGGTTAATCGTACCGGCGGATCTATATTCATAACACCGCTCACCAGCCCGTTATATTGTGTCGCCGAACCTACCGAATTCTTGATAAAATTCCAGGTATGAGTTTCATTCTTGCCAACGAGTCGGCGATAAAAGTTCACGCTCCAATCCTGTACGTCCACTTCGGGGAAACGAAGCGCGTTATAAGGTATTTTAAATTCGGCATACCAACCATTTTCATCTTTGGATACCTTACATTCGAAAACGACATTGTAGCCAAAATCGAAGTTGTTCAAACTCCGCCTGGCGTCACCAATAGTTCCTGCGCTTGTAACATAGAAGCGTGTTTCATTTATACCGTCGTTGTAGGTATTAAGCGCTATGGAGAAATAGTCTGCTTGTACAAAGACCTCGTCTCTTTGTGAGAACTGACTTAAAATATTCTCAGGATCGGGGTCATGCATATAAGCTGCCACGTAAACGGCCCTATCATCGTACGCCATTTTAACCTCGGTTTTATAAGCGGGATCAACCTCACCTTCATTCCCGGGTTCGTACATAAAAAAATCGCCATAGGCGGGTAATGATTGCCAGATAGCATCGTCTAATAATCCGTCAATTTTAGGAGCATTCTCAATTCGAACTGCCTCCAGGGTTTTCTTTTGTTGTGGGTAGGCATAAATACATATTAAAAGGAGTAGAATGGGAATTAAATTGCGCATGTAGGGTGGAATTCATTCGAATTGCACAAAACTACGATTTTGGCTGAATTATTACAGAAAAGTTAAATAAAATCAAGATTTTTATATCCCAATTATCAATGTCGTAATTTTAAGACGCTATGAAAATGAAAAATGAAAAAATTGTACTTGCCGGAGGATGTTTTTGGTGTACCGAAGCTGTTTTTCAGCGTTTTGACGGGGTTTTGGAGGTGCGTTCCGGCTATACCGGGGGGCATATAAAGAATCCTGCATATCGCGAAGTGTGTAGCGGACGTACCGGACATGCCGAGGGAGTGCAGATTATCTTCGATCCGGAGACCATTAGCCTTCAAACCTTGCTGGAGGTGTTTTTTGCAACCCATGATCCTACCACCTTGAACCGCCAGGGAAACGACGTAGGAACTCAATACAGAAGTGCTATCTTTTACACTTCTGAAGCACAAAAAAAAGAAATCGAAGCTTTTATGGATTTTTTAAAGAACGAGCGTATTTTCGAAAAAGAGATCGTTACCGAAGTTAGTCCGCTTGAGGTGTTCTATGAGGCCGAGGTTAATCATCAGGAATATTATAACCAGAATGCGCAACAGCCATACTGTCAGTTCATAATAGCTCCTAAATTAGAGAAGATCAAAAAATTTTATTCAGATAAATTAAAAACCAATGGGGTCGTATAAAAGTTACGAAGAATATGATCAGCCGATCACAGACGAGTTAAAGCAAAACTATACTAAGATCCTTGAAGGAATAGGGGAGGATATGGAACGGGACGGGATCGTGAAAACCCCGGAACGCGCAGCCAAAGCAATACAATTCCTAACATCCGGGCACTGTATGGATCCCGCCGAAATACTTCAGGAAGCTATGTTCGAGGAAGAGTATCACGACATGATCGTGGTGAAGAATATAGAATTGTATTCCCTATGCGAACATCACATCTTACCTTTCTTTGGGAAAGCTCATGTGGCCTATATTCCGGACGGTCGCATCGTGGGTCTGAGTAAGATACCCCGGGTAGTAGATGTATTTGCAAGAAGATTGCAGGTTCAGGAACGATTAACCCATAACATTTTAGAGTGTATCAACGAGACCCTTAGGCCTAAAGGGGTGGCCGTGGTTATAGAAGCTGCCCATATGTGTATGATGATGCGGGGGGTTCAGAAACAAAACAGTGTGACCACAACCTCCGGCTTCAGGGGGCAATTTGAGAAAATTGAAACAAGAACCGAATTTATGCGACTCATAGGAACAGATCTGGCATAATTTCTGGCAGGTTTCTTGCGTTAACATCTGTATAATTTAAAATCTCAAGATGAAAAAAAATAAATTGAAACTTCTGCGACAGGGAATTCTCTACGATGTTATAGGGATGAGCACGGCCTTTATCCCCGGAATTGGCCCATTCCTTGATATCTTCTGGGCTCCTTACGCAGCAAAGAAAATGAGCGATATGTATGAAGGGAATACAGGAAAAGTGGCAGCCGCGATCGTATTCCTGGAAGAGATTCTCCCATTTACCGACTTCATACCTACCTTTACCCTTATGTGGATCTACACCTTTGTGTTCGCATCAGCTCCAAAACAAACTGTGCAAACCATCGAGGTTGAGGTAAACGAATAGAAAATTAAATAAATAGTAGAATGATCCTCCGGAACCACTGGCTCCGGAGGATTTTTTTATATCCCTATAATAACGGTACCGGTAATATTTCTACCCATATTCATAATTCCATCCGACTTAAGTCGGGACAGATGAGAAATATATTCTTTGTTGAAGATATTGGTTATCGCAAACCTAAGATCTACCGTTGTAGCGTTTAATTGTAAACTGGCACTAGCGCCCAGATTCACCAAGCTATATCCACCTGTTCTAAGTTCGCTCGCACTGGTATTATCCTGATCCATCACACTAAGTAGAGTGACAAAAGCTTCAGATTGTTTAAAGAACTTATTTGCTCCAAACTCAACATTTAACGTATTTCTGATACTGTTGGCCGGTATCAATGGAAGGTTCTCTCCGTTGTCCATTTCGCCTGTCACAGTCTGGAAACTACTTTCAAGATGAAGCCAATCCAATGGATGCGGGTGCAAATGCAGCCCAAATTCACCACCGTACAATTTGCTGTCGTCCTGTACGTAGTTGAAAACAAAATTGTCGTCTATCATTTCCCCGGTGGGCAAAATAAAAATAAAGTTATCTACCAGATTGTAAAAACCGTTAGCGAAGATCTCAACATGTTCGTTGCCGTATTCTAAAGAAACGTCCAATTGGAGGTTCTGTTCGTTGTCCAGGTTGGGGTTACCCACCTCATACCGGTTTGTTCCTTCATGAACTCCATTGGAAGTTAGCTCCGCAAGATTTGGCGCACGGAAACCTGAAGCCAGGTTCACACGTCCGGAAAGTTGCTTATCGATATCAAACTTTGCACCCAATGCAGCATTGAAACTATTGAAATCGCGCTCCAGGGCAGGTATGAACATTTCCCCTTCGAGTGTAAATGCAGCATCGCTATCGAGTTTCCGGATATCGTACCGCAAGCCCGCCTGAATATCGATCTTTTCCAGGTGATAATGCGTTGTGCCCAGCACCCCTATATCCACAACCGTAGCGTCTGGAATGAGTATTTCCTCTCCAAAATTCTTGTTTTTCTGAAACATCCCCTGAACACCAACGATGGTCTCGAAATCACCAAGATCGGGCAAATTGTATTTCACGTCGTAATTAAGGGTGTTGAGTTTCATCTGAAGAGCGGGGCCTTCTTCCGGTTCACCTTCTTCATGTTCCTCGAATTCACGGCGATCATTAAATATATATCCCAATTTTACATCCAGACTGGAATTGTTGAAAAAGTGGTTGTTCTCCAGGCTGAGAATATGATTGTCGATCTCCTGATAGGGTTCTACAGGTTTCTTCTCGGTGGTTTGAGCACCCAATTCTTCAGGAATCCCAATATTAGCCCGGTTATAATTATAACGGAATGTGCTTTTTACCTTGTTGCCTTGATAGCGCAGTCCCGTCTTTAGATCTGTTTCATTGAACCTCGAATTGGTAACCCGAGTACCATCACCGGCTTCGTAATCGCTATGCGCATCGTAGGCTACCCTCGCAAGAAATTTTAGTTTCTCTCCAGAGGTTTGTGCCCCGGCATTAAAACTATAGCCTTGCGTATTGGAAAAGTAAGTGGCTGTGGCATCGGCCGTGGTTTTACCAACAGCGGCAAAAGGTTCGGGGTTAAAATACAATACTCCACCAAGGGCATCGCTTCCATACAGAAGGGAAGCCGGTCCTTTGATCACCTCCACACTCCCGGTACCCGAAGCGTTTAGGCCTAGCCCGTGTTCGTCACCAAATTGCTGATTCTCCAACCTTACCCCCTGGGCGTAAGTAAGGACGCGATTAGCGCTCAGGCCCCGGATCACAGGTTTTCCTATACCCACCCCGGTACTAATACTTTCTACCCCGGCGATGGTGGTGATACCTTCAGATAAGGTAGTGGCTCCAGATTTTGAGAGTTCGTCTACCGATAAGCGCTCCACTTTCATAACATTGTCTCGTTGTAGCTTATGAAAGGGTGCTGCGATAATGACCTGGGCCATTTCCACGGCGCTTTCTTCCATTTCTATATCGATGGTGAGCGACGTATTTTCTCCCGAAAAACTAAATTTCTCCGAATAGGTGGCGTATCCCAGAAAGGAGCATACCACGGTAAAGGTACCCGTTGGGATCCCTTTTAATTCGTAATACCCGTTGAGATCTGTTTCTGTTCCTATCTCGAGTTGTGGGATGTAGATTGCTGCCAATAGGGGTTCGTTACTACCCGCAGCGGTGACAGTTCCGCTTATGCTGTTTTGCGACCTTGCTGTAAATACAATCAAGCATAGCAGCAAGGACATATAAAATGTTTTCATTGTTTATTATTTTGGTTACTACTGAAATTGATCAGGGTTGAACCAAAACGGGTGGGCCTCTTAAAGCACGATAGGGGTAAAAGAAGTGACCTTCAGAGTCTATATTTCCGAAGATTGATTTAAAATTATTCGATTGGCTGAAGACTTCACTTTCTTCGATCGGAGTAAAACTGAAAACCGATAAGTGAAAATGACAAATGGAACAATCTAATTGTGTTTCGTGAATGTGAGTACTGAAATCGGTACAACTGGGGTGATTATGGTTTTCAATTGCATGGACAAATTGAATTCCGCTAGGCAACAATAAGGCTGCAACCAGTAGAAGAGATGCGAAAGTAATTCTTATGTTTCCGGTCTTATTCATTTCAGAAGAAATCCTAAACCAACTAATCGTAACATCTTTTTCTCAAAATTCCAGAAAAACTCGAATTCGCCATACAGCCATCCAAACAACACCAAAAACACCTGGTAAATAGGGAATATCAGGATTATTCGCAGTGGCCAATAAAAATAGCCGGCCATGCTGTCTTTGTGTATTCCAATAGCCTCCATCACAGGCCCGGCAACCTTGGCCGAGCTACTCCCAACTACCGCAAATACAAGGAATATTACAAATAACCTCCAATTACTTTCTATGTTCCAGCGCTCCTTTAACTTCTTCATTGTTTAGGTCCCTGTCTGCCTCCCGTGAACGACTGTTTGTATCGTTCCTGGAAGAACATCATATAATTGTATAGGAGATAATTCACTTCATAGCCGTAATCTACATCAAATTCGTAGTTTATTTCCTGCTGATATAGATTTGGATCGTACCGTTGAAAATTCTGAACCCGCCGGTTGTACTCTGTAACAAAAAGTCTGTTGCGGTTTTCGAGAAACGACTGACTGTAATACCCCTCAGGGGGTTGCGTGACAAGCCAGTTATTAAAACCCAGGTCCAGGATAATGATCTCATATTCAAGGCTGTCGTTGGCAATACGAACAGTATCCATGGTTTCTGAAGTAGCATCAGATCCACCGGACATGCCCGTTCTACCCGAATCGCAACTGTAAATCATCAGCGCAAAACCCAATATGGCCAGGAAATATCTCATCATTTTTCTTTAAGGTAAATTTACGAAACCCTCTATTTCTATAAGCTATTTTAACGGCCTTTAACAAAAAACGCCCCCAACCGAAGTTAGAGGCGCCAGTTAATTTATTTCTTATCGATTTATCTTCCAAAGAGGCTTCCCAATAGGCCGCCTTTCTTCTTACCTCCACTTAACACCATACCGGCAATATCGTCTACCACACTACCATCACCATCACCATCAAGCAGCATTTCTATCATGGATTGAGACTTCTTTTGTTGTTTGCGTCCGCCACCTAACATACCGCCCAGTAATCCTTCGATTCCACTGGGTGATGAGACGTTTTTCTGTCTTTTCTCTTTCCCAAGGTAGGCCAGGATAACGGGAGCTGCTACCTGCAGGATCTGCATTACCGAGTTGGAATCCATTCCCGACTTTTTAGACAGGGCACCAACCACATTGTCCTGAGACCCTCCCAGTACATGACCTAATATCCCAAGGCCATCTATCTTCTGATCTTCAGAAACACCGCCTTCAAAAAATCCGCCTAAATTATCGAGTAAACTTCCATCGTGTTTACTTTCTAAAGCTCCCATCAGGCCGGCAGCACCTTCCGGACTTTTGGCATTACGCTTCATAGCTCCCATGAGTAGGGGTATAGCCATTTGCACTACCTGAGCCGTTTTATCTTCAGGTTGTTTGGTTTCCCGGCTTGCACCATTTATAAGTTGCTTGCCCAGGTCACTATTTAAAAGATCTAAAATTCCTGCCATTATTTACGTTTTTGGTTTAAAAGGTCAATGTACTAAAAATCCAGCTATGCAGGCTTTAAGATCGAAATGATCTGTGTTGCCAGTTCGGTGCCAATTCTGTCCTGTGCTTCCCTGGTAGCCGCACCAATATGAGGACTAAGAGACAGTCTGCCGTTCATCAAAACTTTTATAGCCGGCTTGGGTTCGGTTTCGAAGGTATCTAATGCGGCAAACGATAATTTTTCATTCTCCAGGGCCTCTAGCAGGGCGTCTTCATCGATCACCCCTCCACGTGCTGCATTGATGATGGCTGCACCTTTCTTCATCATTTCGATTTCTTTTTTACCGATCACGTATTCCTTTTGAGCCGGTACATGTAGCGTTATAAAATCACTTTGCTTCAATACTTCTGAAACAGGTTCAGATTTAATAAGAAAACTTACCGATTGGCCATCGTAAAAATCTACTGTGATATTCGCCTCTTCAACGTACATATCGCTTGCCATCACGCGCATACCGCAACCTAAAGCAATTTTGGCAACCTCCTGGCCAATTCTTCCGAAGCCAATAATACCTATAGTTTTTCCGCGTAATTCACGGCCCCCGGCATAAGCTTTCTTGAGATCCTTAAATTTACTGTCTCCTTCCAGAGGCATGTTTCTGTTTGCATCGTAAAGGAACCGTACCCCTCCATATAAATGAGCAAATACCAGTTCGGCCACCGAAGCTGAGGAAGCCGCCGGGGTGTTAATTACGTGAATTCCTTTCTCCCGGGCATAATCCACATCGATATTATCCATACCTACACCGCCACGACCAATGATCTTTAAGGTAGGGCAGGCATCGATCAATTCTTTACGCGCCGTGGTAGCACTGCGAACCAGTAAGACATCAATCTTATTTTCATTTATATAGTTTGCCAGTTGTTCCTGGGCAACCTTGGTAGTTATAACCTCAAATCCACCGGCCGATAATGCATCGATTCCGCTTTGAGAGATTCCGTCATTCGCTAATACTTTCATTACTCAATTTTAAATTATAAGTTTTAAATTTTTTCCAAGTCCAATACCTTTTCAACTGCATTTAGCTTTTTTAAGGTAATGCAAGGAATTTATTTTGGTTGTTATTCAGTTGCAAATTTAAAACTCCAATCTGCAATAATCTCTTAAACCACAGAACCTTTTATTATCTTAAGCCGTACGTTCTGCTTCCTGCATCACATCAACTAATACCTGTACGCTCTCAAGAGGAAGGGCATTATACATGGAAGCCCTGTATCCGCCAACACTTCGGTGGCCGTTAAGTCCATTAATACCGGCCTCTTTCCACATGGTGTCAAACTTTTCCTTAACACTTTCATCTGTAAGATTAAAGGTTGCATTCATAGGAGATCGATCCCCTTTTTGAGCCACAAATCCCTTAAACAATGGGTTTCTGTCTATCTCCGTATAGAGTAGGCCGGCCTTTGCCTCGTTTATTTTCTCCATGGCCGAGATACCTCCTTTTTCCTTAAGCCATTCCAGGGTAAGCATAGAAACATATACCGCAAGAACCGGTGGAGTATTGAACATACTATCCTTATCGAGATGCACCTTGTAGTCCAGCATGGACGGTATAGAACGGCTCACTTTACCTAAGATATCTTCCTTTATTACCACTAAAGTGGTTCCAGAGGGTCCCATATTCTTTTGGGCTCCGGCGTATATCAAACCAAATTTCGAGAAATCCAGATTTCTGGAAAATATATCACTACTCATATCGCAAACAACAGGGACATCGGTTTGTGGTAGCGTTTTAAGTTGAGTTCCGAAGATGGTATTATTACTGGTACAGTGAAAATAATCCACATCGGGAGGTATAGTGTAGTCTTTAGGAATATAATTGAAATTAGCATCCTTCGAGGAAGCCACCTCGATCACTTCGCCAAACAATTTTGCTTCTTTTACAGCCTTGCTCGACCATGTACCGGTATTGAGATACGCTGCCTTTTTCTCCAGCAGGTTATACGACGCCATAAGAAACTGCATGCTAGCACCGCCTTGCAGAAAGAGTGCTTTGTAGCCTTTATTTTCAAGTCCCAAATGCTCGAGGGCCAGTGTTCGGGCATTTTCCATGATCTCAATAAACTCTTTCGAGCGGTGTGAGATCTCCATTACAGATAGGCCTATCCCGTTGTAATCCAATACTGCTTTCGAGGTTTTTTCAAAAACCTGTTGCGGTAAGATACAAGGGCCCGGGCTAAAATTATGTTTTTTCATGAGTGGATTTTTCAGGTTACAAAGATGTGAAGAAAGGGATAATTTTAGGTAAATAAAATGACTTTTATTAGGAAAACTATTAACAGGAAATCAACGAAAGATCCTTCAGTACGAATTGAGATAATTTCGCAGATGATATGATAGTTCGTTCTACGTTGGTATTATAATTCAAGCAAGAAGGAAATAGTATCCACTCCGTCTGCATAATCCCATAGTTGTGGCTTTTGAGCCGCACCGAAGGGGATGTCCTTTTCCGAAACGATAGCCTGTATATGTTCTTTATTTTCTGAAAGGTATTTCCGAAGCTCGTCTTCACTCTCATAATATTGGTAGAACACCACCGAAATAGGGGAGGAAAAACCGTTGTCTTCCTTCAGTAATAAGAATTCGTTATCCAGCAGTTCGATATTACTCATTAGGTAAACCGCTTTATTGTAATCGTAATTATTGATGTACTTGTTATTATTGATTATCTCCTTCCAGCCGTACATCGCATTAAAGAAGGGGTCGAAATTATAATCCTTGGGCAGGAAGAGTTTTGAGACATTTCGGCAACCAAGTCCGAAATACCGGAAAATATCCTCCGCCAGGGCGTCAAGTTGTTCGGGCGTTTCATTGCCGGATAAAATTGCCACCGAATTTCTGTTTTTCCTGATAATGCTGGGGTATTTGCCGAAATAATATTCAAAATAACGGGCCGTATTGTTGCTTCCTGTGGCGATCACAGCATCGAAATTGGAAAGTCTATCTTCCGTAAATTCGATCAGTCCAGCAAAACCAGGTTCGATTTCAATTAGTTTTTTGGCAAGAAAAGGGAGCAGGACCGTATCATTGGAGGAGAGCTTTGCCAGTACCTTATTACCCGTGATCAGCACCGAAAGAAAATCGTGAAAACCAACCAAAGGGATATTACCTGCGATCACTATGGCGACGGTTTTAGGCTGCTTTTCCGGGAAGCTGTACGGAGACAGCCATTTGTTTAGCTTTTCTTCGGTGAGAATTTCACTCCAGCCTTGTAGGGCAAAGATGATATTTTCTTTGGTAAACCAGCCGTTATGGGCGCTGGCGGAATTTATGAGCTCTTCATTTTTAAAAACTTCAGTTGACAGGAAGTTTCCTAATTTCACAAATCCGTTAATTCTTTGTTGTAATTGCATCTGGTGTTTGGAGTTCCCCTTTGCAGGCCGTAAATTTGCGCAAAGTTAGAAAAAGAAATGCTATGGCAATTATAATCACAGACGAATGTATCAATTGCGGTGCCTGCGAGCCGGAATGCCCGAATACGGCCATTTATGAGGGTGCTGATGACTGGCGTTATGCCGATGGTACAGACCTTAGCGGGAATGTGGTTTTACCCAATGGAAAAGCTGTAAATGCTGAAGAGGTTCAGGAACCTGTAAGTGACGAGATCTACTATATAGTCCCGGATAAATGTACCGAATGTAAAGGATTTCACGAGGAACCGCAATGTGCTGCGGTTTGCCCGGTGGATTGCTGTGTACCGGATGACGACCATGTTGAGAGTGAGGAAACCCTCCTTGCCAAACAGGCTTTTATGCACCACGACTAAGGAATCTACTCCTCACTAAAATACGTATCCAGAAATTCCAGCCTATTTTTTAACCAGGACCTGATATATTGCAGTTCTTCCTCATGATCCGTCTGCGTATTCCATACCAGATCTTCTCGTTCGTAAATACCCAAAGAATCCAGCATGTTGTAGGTGTCGGTGATCTTAGTTATTAATTTCCGTTCGCTGTATACATCCAAACGAAGCTCGAGCCAGCGTTCACGCACCTTCTTCCTATAGTTTGCAGGGTTGTTCTTCCAGAGTCGGTCAAATAATCCATTACTCAATATATCATTGGTAGTAGGGATACGTTTTCCATCCTGTATACTTCCCAGAACTCCATCGAGATCCCAGGGAATAAAATAATAAGGAGTACCCGCATCCTGCCGAGCCAGGAAGTAGTTCTTTCCCATGTTATCGGTGGCCCTTAATAGGTTTATAAAGAGAAAATAGTCTATGGCGTTATCCAGATCAAGCTTTTCTTCAATCTCCTTATTGAACTTTTTGTTATTCGCTACACTTACAAACGATATAAACTTTGCGAGATCGTCCCAATGTGAGGTATAGTCTTCGTAGGGGTACTCCATTTCGAACCCTGCCCAATGAGGCAGATTATTGTTGAAAGGTGGGGCGCTAATAAATGCGCAGCCATCTAAGTAACTACCAGCTTTAAAGAGTTCACCCCTTACAAGGTTGTTCTCAAATTTTTCGAGTTTTAGTAGTTTCCTGTCTACCTGTTCGGAAATTAAGTAAATACCCTGATAGCGTTTATTGAGGAAGACTTCCACAAAGCGTGCTTTTATTCCTGCTTGTCCGGTTTTTGTGGTTTTCTCTTTTGATGAGTTTCTTACTTCCAGCCATAGATTATTACTGAAATAGGAGCGAAGCCTTAGTGGCTCGTTATAGAGACTATTGAGGATCCAGTCGTCATCATTTCGCATATCCCCCATCTTTACATCTACCGAGATCTGGGAGGTCTCGTTCTCGCGAAACTCCAGGTCGAACGACTTTTTGGGATAACGCAAGGCGCTGTTGCCGCGTAGTTCGATCCCAATATAATGTGTTGTTAGAGTATCGGTAAAGGCCATGGAAATTTGGGCCATAATCTTAGGCTCATCCGGGATGGAATCTTTAGAAAATATTTTTAACAGCGCAAGTGGGGTAGGATAGAGCTGGTATGAATCCTTCTCATTTAAGATTGGAATAGCATTGTAGATATTGGAATAGTTAAAAGCGT